>JAFVSY010000016.1 GCA_017503465.1 Tidjanibacter sp.
AATTTTGAATTTTGAATTTTGAATTTTACAAATGGGTATTGGCTCCATCTTGTGGCGGTTGGCGCGGTTGCGGCGGGTGTAGATTTCGAACACTTCCCTCTGGCGGCCCTCAAACTGCTCCGCCACGGCCCCACGCTCGCTCTCGGCCATAGCCCACTCCAACTCGGGATAGGTGGCACCAATCTGCTCCTCATCGCTGCGGTCGTCGCCAAAGAGCCCATCGGTGGGCTTGGCTCCGAGGATGGAATTGCACACGCCCAAGTGGGCACCCAACCCAAAGACCTCCGTCTTCGTAAGGTCGCCAATGGGACTGATGTCCACGCCTCCGTCGCCCCACTTGGTGAAGAACCCGATGCCGAAGTCCTCAATCTTGTTGCCCGTGCCGACCACCAGTGCACCACGCAGGCCCGCATAATAATATAAGGTAGTCATACGGAGCCTTGCTCGGGTGTTGGCGGTGGTGAGGTCATACTGCGGGCCCTCCTCACGGGGCAGTACAGCCAGCAGAGCCTCATAGGGTGCTGTGAGGTCGGCTGCGGTGCTCTCCACGTTGGGATATTGGGCTTTGAGGTTTGCGATGTGCTCCTGCGCACGGCTCACGTGTGCTGCGGCCTGGTGTATGGGCAGTTCCACACAAAGGGTCGGTAGGCCCGTGCGGGCACACAGTGCCGACACCACTGCGGAGTCCACTCCGCCCGAGATGCCAACAACAAAACCCTTTGAGCCACAACCATTTGCATAGTCCGCCAACCAGCGAACAATCTGTTCGGCAACATTTTCGTAGTTCATCATAGTTCCCATATTACGTCTTGGTTATTTTTTAGAAAATCGTCAGGCTCACGCCCACCCTTGCGCCAATGCCGAGCGCACGGTAGGAGGCCCACTCATAGATGGGTTGGTCGAGCAGGTTGTCGCCACGGAGCCACACCGTGCAGGTGCTCGAGGCGAGCCACTCGGCCCTCACGCCCAGGTCCACATAGGCGGGCATAGCCACCTCGCCCAGAGTGCCATCGGTGCGCAGCAGTTGCGCGCTTGTGGCCGTGGCAGCCGCAGCATCCACAGCAAGGCGAAGTCGCTTGATGGGTGCATAGGCCACCGACACGCCACCCTTCACAGCACGGATGGAGTAGGCGTGGTTGCCCACGGCGGTGGAGTGGTAGTGTGGTGAGTTCCAACGCACATCGCCCTCCACGGTGAGGTTCCTCAGCGGGCTCCACTTGAAGGCTCCCTCGGCATACCACAAGTCCACGCCCTCGGCATCGGCTCCCCACAGCAACACGGGTGAGCCCTCCACGAGGCGTGTGAAGAAATATTTGGAGATGTGCTCAAAGCCACCCTTAAGTTCGTAGGCGAACACCCTCTTCAGTGCGCCCTTCACGCCCACCTCGGCACGGTAAATCTTGCGCGAGTCGGAGGGCAGCAGGTTGTGGTAGGGGTTTTGCCACAGTGCGGGGGCCATAAGCCCTGCGTCAATATCGTTGCTCACACGCACCCAAGGCACCACCTTCGGATTACGTTCCCAAGCCACATCCACCGAGCCGATAAGGCCACGCCAACTCTGCACAGCCCCGGGGTAGACCATATAGTCATAGCCGGCCATAATGTGCACGGGCAGCCACTTGCCCACCCGCAGCGACCACTCGGGCACGAAGGTTACCGAGGTGTCGTAGTAGGGGTTCACACCGGTGGAGCGCACTCCGTAGTAGTAGAGAGTCATCTGCGAGGGCAGCCACCTCTTGATGCTGTCGAGCCCGTGCAGGGCGAAGTCCACGCAGTAGCGCCACATTGAGCCATCCTCGGCCGACTCTCCTGCGCCAAAGTTACCCAGCGCATAGTTGCCACTCAAGCGGGCGGTGTAGACCAGGGGCGAGTTGGCGGAGAAGGCTCCGTCCACCCTCACATTGCCACGCAAAGCGTTGTTGTCTATGAGGTTACGCTCCGCCACAACACCCACGCCACCGTAGGGGTTGGCCACCACACCCTGGTAGTCCACATCGGCGGTGAGCCTTGTGTGTCCACCTGCTCCGAGGGGTGTGGTATAGTGGGTTGCGAGGCGGTTTTTGAGTGTGAGTGCCAAGAGCCTTTGACCATCGAGGTTGGTCTGCTTGGCCTCCACTCCCTCGTGGTTGAGCGCCACGCTCACGAGCCTGCCACGGCTCTGCACGGGGGTCCAATAGATGTCGGCTTCGCTCTGTAAGGGGGCACCTGCGCCCACATTGAGGTAGAGTCTGCCGGGCTTGCTCCACCCTGCGGTGCTGAACTCCACGGGGGAGATTTCCTCGGTGGTGAAGTTGCTCTTGCGGGCCACGGAGACGATGGAGTAGCGCATCGCAGGGCGCACGATGGTGGTGTCGAGCAACCTCGGCTCCACCTCAATGCGCTCGGCCTGGGCCACGCCTGCCGAGTACTCCTTTTCGATTTCAATCTGCTTGCTGAAGCCCTCGGGCTCCTGCTGTGTGGGGGCCGCTTGCTGTGTGGGCTCCACTTGCTGTGTGGGGGCCACCTGTTGCTGTGGTGTGGGCTCTTGTGCTTGTGCGGTGAGGGCTCCGAGGAGGAGTGCCCCAATGGTCGCTATGATTGTGTTTCTTCTCATCTCTCTCTGTTTTTAACACTGCTGATGTTGGTTGGTGTGTAGGCTGATGTGGTAGCATTTGTTTGTGTGTTGGCTACCGGCATCCATACTGTCAGCCCCGCTCTATTGGCCCTCGCCATTGAGCCCTGCGATGCGCTCCTTTGCAAGTTCCACAATGCCGTCGTCGGCTGTGGGCGAGTAGCCATCCACAATGCTCTGGTAGGTGGCCCTGGCCTGGAAGAGGTCCCCACGGCTCACATAGACATCGCCCAAGAGCAGGAACGACTTGGCCAGCCAATAGGCGTGTGGGGTGTTGCGCTCGGCAAACTCATAGACGAGTTCTTCGGCCTTCTCAAAGCTACCATACTGGAAGGCCGTCTCGATGATTATGTAGGCACTCTCGGCACCCTCGGGCGATGTAACCTCGCTGCTCAATCGGCTGAACAGAGCCACTGCGGGGTTGCGCTTACCCTGTGCCATCAGTGCCTTGGCCTTGGCAAACTCGGCCTTGCGCACGAGTTGTGGTGTGGCCTCCTCGGCCTCCACCACCCAATCGGCAGCCTCCACAATCTGCTCGGCCACCCCACCTGCCACCACTGCTTCAAGGTAGCCACCAAGGGCCTCCCTACGCTTGGCGGGAGTGGAAGAGGAGAGTGTTGCGAGTTGCTTGTAGGCCTCGGCTGCGGAGGCGTGGTCGGCACCCTGCACCGCCACGGCGGCCATCTTCTCGTAGCCACGCTGGGTGTAGGGGTTGTAGTACATTGCGGTCAGGCGGCCCAGCAAATCCATAGCCCCCGCAGTGTCGCCCGCAGAGACGCGGCAGTCGGCGGCATAGTAGAGCGCAGCGGCGGAGTAGAGCCCTTCGGGATTTTCGGCCAGATAGGTGTCAAAGGCAGCCGATGCGGCAGCCTTGTCGCCGGAGATGTAGATTTTCTGTGCGGCCACAAAGTTGAGCGAGTCCCTTTGCACATCGCCCATATCGCCCGACATACCCACCGAGGCGGCATACTCGAAGTACTTGTCCACCTCGTTGCGGTCCACGCAGATATTCTGAATTTCGCCCAGGGCGTTGTGGGCAGCCACGGTGCCTTTGGAGCGTGCCACCACCTTCTTGTAGTTCTCCAACGCCTTGTCGTCCTCACCGAGGTTGCGGTAGGCAAGGGCGAGGTCGCTCAATGCGGCCACGTAGAGCGAAGAGGAGGGGTAGCGAGCCACAAACCTCTCAAGCCTCTCGGCTGCCTTGTCATACTCTCCTGCCGAGAGGAGTGTGTTGCCAAGTTCGTAGGCCGAGCGCACCACATAGGGGCCACGGCCGAGGTCCACGATGTCCTCCAGAGCCTTCACCCTCTCGGGCACGTTGCCGGCCAAGCCCTCCACCATTGCCACACGGTAGCCCGCATAGAACTGCTCCTCGGTACCCATTGCGACACATTGGCGGTAGAGCCTTGCAGCCTGCTTGTAGTTTTTGGCCACGGTTTCAATGTCGCCCATACGGTTGAGCGCATCGGCGTGGAAGTTGTCGCCCGCAGGCCTCATCTCCACAAAGTCGGCAAAATCATCATAGGCGGCCTCAAAGCGGGCGGCATTGAAGCGTGAGTAGCCGAGGTTGTAGAAGGCAAAGATGTATTCGGGCTGGTGCTCCTTGCGGAGGTTGATATATTGGTCGAACATAACCGCTGCCGAGGCATACTTGCCCTGCACGTAGTCAATCTCACCGAGGCGGTAGATGGTCAGGGCCTCCACCTCCTCATCGTAGTCCTTCAGGTCGAGTGCGAGGTTGCAGTACTCCTCCGCCTCTTCCAGGCGGCCCATAGCGTAGCACTCTACGGCGTAGTAGTAGGCCACCTTCTGCATTGCGGCCTTGATTTGGCCACCCGAGCCCTCAAACTCACGCAGTGTGGCATAGGCCTCTTTGAGGTTGCCCGCATCGTAGCAGGCGGTGATGAGGTAACTCTCAATCTCTGTTTTGTGTCGGGATGTGGGGTACTCTTTGAGGTAGTGGCTCAGGGTCTGAATCTCCTGGTTGAAATTGCCACCGCCCTGCTCGGCCAGCAGTTTGCAGTAGTTGTAGAGGGCATCCTCCCTCATCTGCTCGTCGCCCACACCGCCATAGACCATCGAGAAGGCCTGCATAGCCTTGGTCTTGTCGCCCGTGTGGAGGTAGCAATCGGCCAGGTGGTAGGCGGCATTCTGGGTGAGTGCGTCGTCGGCACCGCAAGTGGCCCTCAAGTAGGCTGCGGCCCTCTCCCACTCCCCACAGCAATAGAGAGCATAGCCCGCCAAGTAGTTCTCCTCCCTGGTGAGGGTTACACCCTCCTCCTCGGCCAGGCGAGCGATGTAGGCAGCCGCAGGTTCCCACTGCTCCAGGGCGAAGTGGCTCTGCGCAGCGATGCGCACCACCTCGGCCCTACGTGAGCCCTGAAGTCCCTCCAGCACCTCCTCGGCCTGCTCCACCACATAGTGGTTGTTGCCGATGCGCTGCTCGATGTTGAGCAGGTAGTAGGGGACAATGTGTTTGTAGGTGGGGCTGTCGGCGAGCGACGAGAAGTGGAGCCTTGCATCGAGCAGGTAGCCCTCGGTGTAGGCAATGTAGCCCAACAGGTAGCGTGCGTGGGGACCACGGCGGTGCTTGCCGTCCACCCTGCCGAGCCACTCACGAGCCTCCTCATTGTCGCCCAAGCGGTAGAACGAAAGACCAAGGTCAAAACAATACTCCTCCATCTGCTCGGCCGAGAGTCGGTCGGTATCCACCTCGGTGAGGTAGTCCACAGCCCTCTGCCAATCCTCGGCCTCCACACACTCCTGCCCGAGCGCAAAGAGTGCCTCATTGGTGTGTGGATGGGTGGGGTGAGCAGCCACAAAGCGGCTCAAGGCCAACGTGTCGCCACCACCCAATGCGGCCTCGCACAGAGCCTCCCAATACTCCACCTCGACCACCTCAAGTGCCCTGTGGGTGCTCACGTTGAGTGCCGACCTGCGTGCCTTGTGGAGTTCGCGCATTGCGGCCCTATAGTGTCCTTCGCGGTAGAGTTCGGCTGCCCTGTGGGTGTAGGTGTCCACACTCCTTGCCGTGGGCTGTGCCACAGCGGTGGCGGACACTCCTGCCAGGAGCACCCCCACTGCCATCACCATCCTACAAAATCTCTTCATAATTGCTCTATGTTTTTTGGCCGTTAGCTGTTAGCCATTAGCGTTTTTCTTTAAGGGAGTTTAAGGAGTTTAGGGAGTGCAGTGTAGGAAACTCTATCCCTAAATTCACTAAATTCCTTAACTTCCCTTTCTGCCCTTTCTGCCCTTTCTGCCCTTTCTTGCCCTTTACTGCTCAATTCTCAAACAGACGCCCCCGCCCTTCGGGCACCCCCTCTAACTTAGAGGGGGACGTGCACGGGGACGTGCACACAATTTCGACCACCCCTCCCGACCTCCCCTATCGTAGGGGAGGGGTACTCAGAGGGGGACAATTTTGAATTTTGAATTTTGAATTCTCCTATGGGTATCTTTTTTAATACCCGAGATAAAATGCGCCGCAGGCACCTTAATTCTCAATTCTCAATTCTCAATTCCAAAACAGACGCCCCCGCCCTTCGGGCACCCCCTCTAACTCAGAGGGGGACAATTTTGAATTTTGAATTTTGAATTCTCAATTCTTTCCTATCCTTCGTAGTCACCCTCCCTGCTCTTTTCCGCCTCACAAACAAAAATTCTCAATTAACCCACCTTCGGTGGCTTTTAGTTGCTCTCGCTCGGCAAAGTGTGCAAGCACCCTCTGCCCTCGCTTACTCGCAACTTTCTCAATTTTCAATTTTCAATTCTCAATTATATTTGTATCTTTGCGGTGCTTCCGTGTGTGCGCATACGTGCGGAAGTGCGAGGGTAAAGGGGTAAGGCTCTGTAAACCACGCCGTTGAAACGACTTACGCAACAACACAAAAATATAATTTTAACCAAAATTTAACAATCACTATGAAGATTTCACACATCGAGCACCTTGGCATCGCAGTCAAGAGTTTGGAGGAGTCCATTCCCTACTATGAGGAGGTATTGGGCCTGAAGTGTTACAGCATTGAGGAGGTAGCCGACCAGAAGGTTCGCACCGCTTTCTTCAAGGTTGGTCAGACCAAGATTGAGCTTTTGGAGCCCACCTGCCCCGAGAGTACCATCGCAGGTTTCATCGAGAAGCGTGGCGAGGGCGTTCACCACTTGGCATTCGCAGTTGAGGACGTAGCCGAGTCTTTGGCCGAGGCCGAGAGCAAAGAGATTCGCCTCATCGACAAGGCTCCCCGCAAAGGCGCAGAGGGTTTGAACATTGCTTTCCTTCACCCCAAATCGACCAAGGGCGTGCTGACCGAGCTCTGCTGCCCCGGTTGCAAATGTGAGGAGTAGGAGCGCTGCTCACAACCAAAGAGATAATTTTCAAGAAAAACACAACTAATTTTGACGTTAAACTTTTGACGTTAGACAAAAAATTATGAGCGAAATTCAAGACAAAATTGCGAAGTTGATTGAACTTCGTGAGGAGGCAAAAATGGGTGGCGGTCAGAAACGTATCGATGCCCAGCACGCAAAAGGTAAATATACTGCTCGTGAGCGTTTGGCTATGTTGCTTGACGAGGGTAGCTTCGAGGAGTTCGATATGTTTGTAACTCACCGTTGCACCGACTTCGGTATGGAGAAGAGCCACACCTTGGGTGATGGTGTTGTTACCGGTTATGGTACCATTGACGGTCGCCTTGTGTATGTGTTTGCACAGGACTTCACCGTATCGGCAGGTTCGCTGTCGCTCACTATGAGTGAGAAGATTTGCAAGATTATGGATATGGCTATGCGCAATGGTGCGCCCGTGATTGGTCTGAACGACTCGGGTGGTGCCCGTATCCAGGAGGGCGTGAATGCTCTGGCAGGCTATGCCGACATCTTCCAGCGCAACGTAATGTCGAGTGGTGTTATTCCCCAGATTTCGTTGATTATGGGTCCCTGCGCAGGTGGTGCAGTTTACTCGCCCGCACTGACCGACTTCGTGATTATGAAGAAGGACACCTCCTATATGTTCCTCACCGGCCCGAAGGTTGTTAAGACCGTTGTGGGCGAGGATGTAACTCAGGAGCAACTTGGTGGCGCAAGCGTACACGCAAGCAAGAGTGGTGTTACCCACTTTGCTGTGGACACCGAGGAGGAGGCCATCAACATCACCCGCCGCCTCATCAGCTACATCCCCCAGAACAATATGGAGGATACCCCCATTGCTGCTTGCTCGGACCCCATCGACCGCCTGGAGGATTCTCTCAACGAGATTATTCCCGACAATCCCAACAAGGCCTACGATATGTATGAGGTTATCAACGCAGTTGTGGACAATGGCGAGTTCTTGGAGTCGCAGGCTGCCTATGCACGCAACATCATCACCGGTTTTGCAAGGTTCAACGGCCAGAGCGTAGGTATCATTGCCAACCAGCCCAAGTTTATGGCAGGTGTGTTGGACATCAAGGCTTCGTGCAAGGCTGCAAGGTTTGTACGCTTCTGCGATGCTTTCAACATTCCCATCGTAACCTTCGTGGACGTTCCCGGCTTCTTGCCCGGTACCGGTCAGGAGTATGGTGGCGTTATCGACCACGGTGCAAAACTGCTCTACGCCTACTGCGAGGCTACCGTTGCCAAGGTTACCGTTACCCTGCGTAAGGCCTACGGTGGTGCCTACATCGTGATGAGCTCGAAGCACATCCGTGGCGACATCAACTACGCTTGGCCCTGTGCAGAGATTGCCGTTATGGGTGCAAGTGGTGCTGTTGAGGTGCTCAACGCCAAGGAGATTGCCGCTTGTGAGACTCCCGAGGCCAAGGCTGCACTCATCGCCGAGAAGGAGCAGGAGTACAAAGACAAGTTCTCCAACCCCTACCGCGCAGCAAGCTACGGCTACATTGATGACGTTATTGAGCCCCGCAACACTCGTTTCCGCATCATTAGGGCATTGCAGAGCTTGGCTACCAAACGCCTCGTGAACCCTGCCAAGAAGCACGGCAACATTCCTTTGTAGTGGGTGGTGTGTTTGTTTAACCAAATTAAACAGAGAACAATATGAATTGGTCACAAATTTTGTGGATAACTCTGATTGGCTTTATGATTGTTGCTTTGACTCTGGTGTTGTTGATTTTCATCATCAGGCTCTTTGGCGTGGTATTCGCCGCCAAGCACAAGCAGAAAGTGGCCAAGAAGAGTGCCGCCAAGGGAGAAGAGGCACCCGCCGAAGTGGTGTTGCCCGGTATGATTTCTCCGGAGGAGGTTGCCGCTATTGCTATGGCGATTAGGTTGGCTGCCGGTGAGGACCACGACCGCGAGTCGGAAATCCTGACCATCCAGACCATCAAGCGTGCATACTCGCCTTGGAACTCGAAGATTCACGGTCTTACCCGTCTTCCCCAACACAAATAATCAACATTGTTAGAAACAAGTTAGAAAAGAGATGAAAAACTATAATTTGAAAATCAACGACAACGAGTACAAAGTGCAGCTCGACAAACTCGACCACAACTCCAAGACTGCTCGTGTTATTGTCAATGGTACCGAATACATTGTTGAGGTAGACGGCGTGAAGCCTATGCCCACAAGCAAACCCCAAGTGTCGAAAGCAACCTACAACGCTTCGGCTCCCACTGCTGCACCCGCAGCCGCTCCTGCCGCTCCCAAGGCAGCAAGCGCAGCAGGCGCAAAGATTGTCAGCCCCCTGCCCGGCACCGTGCTGAACATCAACGTGGCAGTTGACGACACCGTAGCAGTTGGCCAGACCGTGGCTGTGTTGGAGGCTATGAAGATGGAGAACAACATCTCGGCCGACCGCGCAGGTGTGGTTAAGGAGATTTGCGTAAACAAGGGCGCAACCGTACAGGAGGGCGAGCCTTTGATGATTTTGGGTTAATGTTGAAACAATAGAAATGAGATAGAGATATGACTACACTCCTTTCTTCATTCGTTGGCGAGAGCATCAGCAAGTTCCTCGAGACTTCGGGTATCTATATGATGTTCGCCGAGGCCGGTGGCTGGAAGTGCCTTGTAATGTTGGCACTCGCCTGCTTCCTGCTCTACCTCGCCATCAAGAAGCAGTATGAGCCGCTTCTGCTGCTTCCCATCGCATTCGGTATGCTTCTGACGAACCTCCCCGGGGCGGAGATGTTCCACTCGGAACTCTTCGAGGGAGGCCACGTACATTGGCAGGAACTCGCCGCCAAAGGTGGCTTGTTGGACTACCTCTACTTGGGCGTTAAGTGTGGTATCTACCCCTGCCTTATCTTCATCGGCGTTGGTGCAATGACCGACTTCGGTCCGCTGATTGCCAACCCCAAGAGCTTCCTTATGGGTGCTGCCGCACAGATAGGTATCTTCCTCACCTTCCTCGGTGCTAATGCTATGGGCTTCTCGCCCGCAGAGGCAGGTTCGATTGGTATCATCGGTGGTGCTGACGGCCCCACCTCCATCTACCTCACCTCCAAGTTGGCTCCCCAGTTGCTCGGCCCCATCGCCATTGCGGCCTACTCCTATATGGCTCTCGTGCCCGTGATTCAGCCCCCCATTATGAGGGCTCTCACCACCGAGAAGGAGCGTCAGATTAAGATGACCACCCTGCGTCAGGTGTCCAAGACAGAGAAGATTGTCTTCCCCATTGTCATCACCATCATCATCGCCCTCATCCTGCCCAGCGCAGCACCTCTGATTGGTTGCTTGATGCTCGGTAACCTGATGAAGGAGTGCGGTGTTGTGGACCGTTTGGCCAAGACCGTGCAGAACGAGCTGATGAACATTGTGGTAATCTTCCTCGGTATCACCGTTGGTGCTACTGCCACTGCCGATGCCTTCTTGAACTTCAAGACTCTGGGCATCTTGACACTCGGTATTGTAGCCTTCTCGTGCGGTAGTGCCGGTGGTGTGCTGTTGGCCAAGTTGATGAACGTATTCTTGCCTGAGGGTAAGAAGATTAACCCTCTGATTGGTTCGGCCGGTGTTTCGGCAGTGCCTATGGCTGCGCGTGTGTCGCAGAACGAGGGCTTGAAGGCCAACCCCAGCAACTACTTGCTGATGCACGCAATGGGTCCCAACGTGTCGGGCGTTATTGGCTCGGCGGTAGCGGCGGGTATATTGTTGTGCTTCCTCGGCTAAAAAACTCATAGTGCGGGTGAATTTTGCACCGCACTGCGATAAGCGGGCTCCTCATTTGCGTTAAGCAAACTGCGGGCCCGCTTTCTTGTTTGGCACAAAATTCCCCTCGCACTATGAGTTTTTATCGCTTTCAACCGTCAGATAGCACCGCAACCAAAAATCACAAAACGGCCTGCGGCCGCTCCTCATTTGCGTTTAAGCAAACTGCGGAGGTGGTTTTCTTGTGCGCCTTGCATTCATCCCGCTCTCTGCACTTTTTACTGCTAATAAACGCTTGATAGCACCACTCAAGTACCCCTCCCCTACGATAGG
>JAFVSY010000131.1 GCA_017503465.1 Tidjanibacter sp.
AGAGCAGAAAGGGCAGAAAGGGAGAACCCTAAACTCCCAGCCGCCCCAGGTATCAAAAAAGATACCCACGAAAAAGCAAGAAAAATATTTACTAATTACTCTCTACTAATTACTAATTTACAAAAAACTGTCAATAGTTGATAAAAAGCACAATATGTTAGAACAATTCGTAGACCGCCACATTGGCCCCTCGGAGGAGGAGATGAGGCAGATGTTGGACACCATCGGTGTCAAAAGTGTTGATGAACTCATTGGTCAGGTGATGCCACAGAGCATACGCCTACACAAACCGCTCGCTCTCGACGAGCCGATGACTGAGGCACAATTTGCCGCCCACATCCGCTCGCTCGCCGACCGCAACCAGACTCTGCGCTCGTTCATCGGTATGGGCTACTACCCCAACTCGATGCCCGCAGCCATCATTCGCAACGTCTTTGAGAACCCCTCGTGGTACACCTCCTACACCCCCTATCAGGCCGAGATTTCGCAGGGTAGGTTGGAGGCATTGCTCAACTTCCAGACTATGGTGGTATCACTCACGGGGATGGAGATTGCCAACTGCTCGCTCCTCGACGAGGCCACAGCCACAGCCGAGGCTATGCTGATGATGTATGCGCTGCGCACCCGAGAGCAGCAGAAGGAGGGTGTGAACGTGCTCTTTGTGGACAGCAACATCTTCCCACAAACGCTCGACGTGTTGCTCACCCGCAGCGAGCCCTTCGGCATCGAACTCGTGGTAGACGACTACGAGGCCTATGAGTTCTCGGGCCGAGAGTTCGGAGCCATCGTGCAGTATCCCGCCGCCGCAGGCGAGGTGAGGGACTATACCGCCTTCACCGAGGCTGCCCACGCTGCCGGAGCCAAGGTGGCTGCCGTGTGCGACCTGATGAGCCTTGTGTTGTTGCGTGCCCCCGGAGAGTGGGGTGCCGACATTGCTGTGGGCTCGTCGCAGAGGTTTGGTCTACCTATGGGCTTTGGTGGTCCGAGTGCGGGCTATATGGCCACAAAGGATGCCTACAAGCGTAATATGCCGGGGCGCATCATCGGTGTGTCGGTCGATAGGCTCGGCAACAGGGCACTGCGTATGGCCCTGCAAACCAGGGAACAACACATCAAGCGTGAGAGGGCAACCTCCAACATCTGTACCGCATCGGCACTGATGGCCTCGATGTCGGGCTTCTATGCCGTCTACAATGGCCCCAAAGGGCTGCAACGCATCGCTCGCCACATACACTCACGCACCGTAGCGGTGGCCGAGGCACTCAAACTCCTCGGCTACGAACTCCGCACAGAGGCCTACTTCGACACCCTTGAGGTGGGTGCCGAGGCTGCCGTGGTGCAGGACATTGCGCTGTCGCAAGGTATCAACTTCTACTACCCTGCCGAGGACCGAGTGAGGTTGAGCCTTGACGAGGTTACCACCAATGAGGAGGTGGCCGAGGTGGTGGAGATTTTTGCCGAGGCGGCAGGTCGCAAGGCCCCCAAGAGCGTGAAAATCAGCGATGAGGCCTCCGTTATTCCCGCAGCATTGGCCAGAGAGAGTGCCATTCTCCCACAGCCCGTGTTCAACAAGTACCACTCCGAAACGGAGCTGATGCGCTACATCAAGAGGCTTGAGCACCGAGATATTTCGCTGGCCGACAGTATGATTTCGCTCGGCTCGTGCACAATGAAACTCAACCCTGCCGTGACGATGCAACCGCTCTCGTTGGCAGGCTTTGCGGCAATGCACCCCTTTGCCCCCACGGCCCAGGCCGAGGGCTACTTGGCGATGATTGCCGAGTTGGAGAAAGACCTTGCAACCATCACGGGCTTTGCGGGTTGCACCTTGCAACCCAACTCGGGTGCTGCGGGCGAGTACACGGGACTTATGATTATCCGTGCCTATCACCAGAGCCGCTCGCAGGGCTACCGCAACATCATCCTCATACCCTCGTCGGCCCACGGCACCAACCCCGCATCGGCCGCAATGGCAGGTATGAAGATTGTTACGGTGGGTTGCGACACCCGTGGTAACATCGATGTGGAGGACCTCAAAGCCAAGGCCGAGCAGTATGAGGCCGAACTAGCAGGTCTGATGGTAACCTACCCCTCCACCCACGGTGTGTTTGAGAGCCGCATCAGGGAGATTGTGGACACGGTGCACGAATTTGGCGGTCAGGTCTATATGGACGGAGCCAATATGAACGCACAGGTGGGCCTCACCAACCCCGGTTTTATCGGTGCCGATGTGTGCCACCTCAACCTCCACAAGACCTTTGCTATGCCCCACGGTGGTGGCGGCCCGGGCGTGGGTCCCGTGTGTGTGGCGGAGCACCTTGTAAGGTTCCTACCCTCCCACTCGGTGCAGTCTACCGGTGGCGAGGAGGGCATCACGGCAGTGTCGAGTTCGCCCTGGGGTAGCGCACTGCTGCTGCCCATCACCTATGGCTACATCAAGATGCTTGGCGCCGAGGGCCTGCGTAAGGTTACCGAAGCAGCCATCGTCAATGCCAACTATATGTCGTGCAGGCTGAAGGATAGTTTCCGCACCTACTACGCCGGCGAGAGTGGCCGTGTGGGCCACGAGATGATTCTCGACCTGACCAACTTCCGCAAGGAGTATGGAGTGGAGGTTGGCGACGTTGCCCACCGACTGATGGACTACGGCTTCCACGCCCCCACCCTCTCGTTCCCTGTGCACGACACCCTGATGGTGGAGCCCACCGAGAGCGAGGCCAAGGTGGAGATGGACCGCTTCTGCGATGCTCTTGTGGAGATTTTGCACGAGGCGCAGACCACGCCCCAGTTGGTTGTGAACGCCCCCTACACCGCTGCGGAGGTGGTTGGCGAGTGGGCCCACGAGTTCAGCCGCCAGCAGGCAGTCTACCCTCTGGAGTGGGTTAGGGAGCAGAAATTCTTTCCCCACGTTACGAAGATTGACAACGGCTATGGCGACCGCAACCTTGTGGCCACCAACGAAGA
>JAFVSY010000132.1 GCA_017503465.1 Tidjanibacter sp.
AAACCTTTGAGGAGATTACCATCCCCAGGGACCTCATCGAGAACTCCGACCTTATGGTAGACGGTCAGATTTTGGAGGTTATGTTCCACACCGAGAAGGAGTTGGCCCTCACCGCAGAGCTGCCTCCCATCATCGATATGGAGGTTACCTACACCGAGCCCGGTGTGCGTGGCGATACCGCTTCGACCAACTCGCTCAAGCCTGCTACCGTGAACACCGGTGCAACCGTTAAGGTTCCTTTGTTCATCAACACGGGCGACAAGATTAGGGTTGATACTCGTACTCGTGAGTATTACGAGCGCATCAAATAAAAAAAGTGCATATAGCGGGCGACTGCTACGTTGCACTGCGATAAACCACCTCCTCATTTGCGTTTAAGCAAACTGCGGAGGTGGTTTTCTTGTGCGCCTTGCATTCATCCCGCCCTCTGCACTTTTTACCGCTAATTAACGTTTGATAGCACCACAGCCAAAAAAAACACAAAACAGGCTGTGCCTGCTGCGGGTCCGCTTTCTTGTTTGGCACAAAATTCCCTCCGCACTTTGCGTTTTTTTGTGGTCTAACGTCTAACGTCTTTTTTGGGAGGTTAGGGAGTGTAGGGAGTGTAGGGAGTGTAGAGGCTCTATCCCTAACCTCCCTAAATTCTCTAAATTCCCTAAGTTTCCTTTCTGCTCTTTCTGCCCTTTCAAATCACTCTCCCCTAAGTTAGGGGAGATGGCACGCAGTGCCAGAGAGGTCTGTTTGTGCCTGCGGTCGGTCTGACAGACCTCTCCCGCCTAACGGCACCCTCTCCTAACTTAGGAGAGGGGACAGACGCCCCCGCCCTTCGGGCTGCTCGGCGGGGCCGCCGAGCGCAATTTCGACCACCCCTCCCGACCTCCCCTTTCGTAGGGGAGGAGTACTTTGGTGAGGGGAAATTTTGAATTTTGGCAAATGCGAGTAAGCGAGCGCAAAGGCTGCGTGCAGACTCTGCCGAGCGGGAGCATTTTAGACAAAACACCGTTTTGTCAATTTTGAATTCTCAATTCCTCTCCGACAGGGCTTTGAGTTTGGCGATTTCTTCGGGCCAGAGGCTCTCGTCGATGGTTTCCAGCACGAGGGGGATGTTGTCGAAGCGGGGGTTGCGAGCGATATACTCAAAGCACTCCCAGCCTATTTGTCCGTGTCCGAGCCTTTCGTGGCGGTCGATGCGGCTACCCAGTGGGCGCATAGCCTCATTGAGGTGGATACCTCGCAGGTAGTCGAGCGATATGATGCTGTCAATCTGCGCAAAGGTGCGCTCGCACGCCTCGGTGGAGGAGAGGTCGTAGCCTGCGGCGAAGGCGTGGCAGGTGTCGATGCAGTAGCCCACCCTCGATTTGTCCTCCACGCGGTCGATGATGTGGGCGATGTGTGCAAAGTCGAAGCCCACGTTGGTACCCTGACCTGCGGTGTTTTCAATCACGGCCGTAACGCCCTGCGTTTTGTCCAGGGCGATGTTGATACTCTCGGCCACGCGGTCCAGACACTCGTCAAGCGATATGCGCCCGAGGTGGCTACCGGGGTGGAAGTTGAGCCTGTCGAGTCCCAACTGCTGACAGCGGTACATCTCCTCCACAAAGGAGCCGCGCGACTTATCGAGTCCCTCTTGGTCGGGGTGTCCGAGATTGATGAGGTAGGAGTCGTGTGGAAGTATCTGGTTGGGGGCAAAGCCAAGGCGTTCACACTCGCTACGGAAGGCCTCAATATCTTTGGGCGAGAGCGAGGGTGCAAACCATTGTCGTTGGTTTTTGGTGAAGAAGGCAAAGGCGGTTGCTCCTATGGCTTGTGCATTGAGGGGTGCGTTGTGTACTCCGCCTGCTGCGCTAACGTGTGCTCCAAAATATTTCATATCGTGAGTGTTTTTTAGATTGTCGTGTTGATTTAGTTCTATGCAAATGTACGTAATTTTGGCGTAAATCGTTATCTTTGTGCAATCATATATTTTTATGCGCATATAGGAAAGTCTTATGAGTAGGAGTTTTGTCTGCAAAATGGTGTTGGCTGTGGTGGCCTTGGTGTTCTCCATTGGGAACGCCCAAGCGCAGTTTACCATCCAACGCCGCCAGCCGGAGCAGCGTGAGGAGGTCAAGAGTGACCCCTACAAGGCTTTTGGCGGTTTTGTGGACAATCACATCCAAAACGACTACTACGACCACGCCGCTTGGCTGGCCGAGCGCAGGCGCATCCGCAAGCAGCGCAACACGCTGGAGATACAGACCACCTTCCAGACCTCGGCCTTGCAGTTTGAAAACTGGACGGCGGGTGGTAACAACACCTTCTCGGGCCTTGCCACGCTGTTTATGCGCCACCAGTTTAAGCACAAGAAGTTTGCCAGCGACCTCACGGTCAATGCCCGCTATGGTATCAACTACATCGACAAGACCCCCTTCAAGAATGTGGATGAACTAAAAATCAAAGAACTCCTCTCGTGGGACATTCAGGGCAGTTGGTCCTACTCTGTGACGATTAACTTCCGCACCCAATTTACCGATGGAAGGGTGTCGCGTACGGACGAAACCCTCAAGTCGGCCTTTATGTCGCCGGGCTATTTTGATGTGTCGGGAGGTTTTACCTATGCGCCCAAAGGTGCCCCCTACAAAGTTACCCTTTCGCCCATTGCGGGCAATATGGTATCAATGTTGGATGAGAGGCTCTATGAGCAGGGGCTCAATGGTGTGCCGGCGGGCGAGAAGGTCTACAGTATGATTGGCCCTTCGGTCAATGTGTCGTTCGACAAGCACTTCTTCAAGAAAACGTTGCGCTACCGCAGCACGCTCTATGGTTTTACCAACCTCGCTTCGCCCCCTACGGTAAGGTGGGACAACACGGTGGATGTGAACTTGTCGAAATATATGAGCATACAACTCTATGGAGTGATTTACTACCTCCATTCGGCAAGCCCCAAGCCCCAATACCAATACTCTGCAACGGTGGGCCTGTCGTATAAGTTCAAAAATAAATAAGAGTAACAAAGACCTTTATGAAGAGCAAACATTTTGCCCTCTGGATACCCACCATTGCCGCCTGTGCGCTGGCACTCGGTGTGTGGATGGGCTACACCATATTCCGTGGGAGCCAACGCCTGGCACCTTCGGCAGCCAAACAGAGCACCTCGGCCACAGCCCCCTCAAGGGCTGCCTCCAAACTCGACCTCACGCTGGGGTTGGTGGAGCGCATCTATGTGGAGCCAATCAACAAGGACAGCATCGTGGAGGCCCTGATGCCCCGACTTATGGAGCAGTTGGACCCCCACTCAACCTACATCTCGGCCAAAGATATGCAGGCTGTGAACGAGCCCTTGGAGGGAGAGTTCGACGGCATTGGCGTGGTGTTCAATATGGCCACCGACACCGTGGTGGTGCTCAACATCATTGCGGGTGGCCCAAGTTACAAGGCGGGAGTGTTGCCCGGCGACCGCATCGTTACGATAGATGGCGACACCGTGGCGGGGCGCAAGATTGAGCAGAATAAGGTGGTGGAGAGGTTGCGCGGCAAGCGTGGCTCAAAGGTAACCATCGGCATTGAGAGGCAGAATGTGGAGGGCCTTGTGGATGTTACCATCACGAGGGACAAGATTCCGATGAAGAGCATTGACGCTGCCTTTATGATACGCCCCACGGTAGGTTACGTGAGGCTGACGAGCTTTGCTCGCACCACCCACACGGAGTTTGTGGAGGCCATCGACAGACTCAAAGAGGAGGGTATGCAGAGCCTTATTTTCGACCTGCGAGGCAATAGTGGTGGCTATCTGGACCAAGCCATTCTGATGACCAACGAATTCCTGCCAGAGGGCAAGTTGATGGTCTACACCGAGGACCGCCTGGGTGCCCAGCAGAAGGAGTTCAGCACGGGCGGTGGCAGGCTCACGGAGTTGCCGCTGGTGGTGCTGATTGACGAGTATAGCGCATCGAGCAGCGAGATTGTGGCCGGAGCGTTGCAGGACAACGACAGGGGTACGATTGTGGGCCGCAGGTCGTTTGGCAAGGGCCTCGTGCAGAGCCAGATACCCTTCAACGATGGCTCAGCCATAAGGCTCACCGTGGCCAAGTACTACACCCCCACGGGTCGCTCCATCCAAAAACCCTTTGTGCGTGGAGCCGAGGGCTACAACGAGGATATTTGGAACCGCTACGAGAGTGGCCAATTCTTCTCGGCCGACAGCATCCACTTTGCCGACTCGCTCAAATTTACCACCCCCAAGGGTAAGACCGTCTATGGTGGCGGTGGCATTATGCCCGATGTGTTTGTGCCACTCGACACGCTCGATATGACACCATACTACTACGCCGTTACGGGCTTCAACATTCTCTACCGCTACACGCTCGACTATGCCGACAAGCACCGCAAGGCCATCAACTCCATCCGCACGGTGGAGCAGTTGGAGGCCTTCCTCAATGGCGACAAGGCTC
This sequence comes from Tidjanibacter sp., assembly GCA_017503465.1. GTDB lineage: Bacteria > Bacteroidota > Bacteroidia > Bacteroidales > Rikenellaceae > Tidjanibacter. The sequence goes on from JAFVSY010000132.1 coordinate 4,431, forward strand.
TCTTGGAGGACTTTGTGCAGTATGCCTCCGAGAAGGGCATTAAGCCCAACCGAGCCGAGATTACCAAGTCGAGGGTGCTCATTGAGTCGCTCCTGAGGGCCTACATTGCACGCAACACCGAGTTGCAGGACAATGGCTATTTCTCGCAGATTTGGCCTGCCGACCCCACCCTGCTGAAGGCCTTTGAACTCCTGCAAGAGTAGAGGCCATAGGGAATGGGCTCCCCTCATCGTGCCCACGCCCTGCTGACGTGGCGGAGTGTCAAAATGGCACAAAAGTTGGTTTGGCACAGAGATTGCCCCTTGTGTGGGTGTTAGCCGCAGAAAGCAACAAAACGAATAAGTAACAAACAATACAAAAAACACGACAAACACAATGAATGTAAAACCCCTTTCGGACAGGGTGTTGGTACTCCCCAACCCCGCAGAGGAGAAGACCGCAGGCGGTCTGTACATCCCCGACACAGCAAAAGAGAAACCCCTTGCAGGTAAGGTTGTGGCCGTTGGCCCGGGTACTGCCGAGGTGAAGATGGAGGTGGCAGTTGGCGACACCGTATTGTATGGTAAGTATGCCGGCACCGAGATCCACATCGATGGCGAGGACTACCTCATTATGAAACAGTCGGACATTATGGCAATTCTTGCCTAATTCCCAAAGCAGTAATAAACTGTCGTTTCTTTAACTGCTGCATCGCAGATGCACCATAATTTTCAACTTTTAACTTTCAATTTTCAATTCAACTGATACTATGGCAAAAGAGATTAAATATAACGTTGAGGCAAGGGAACTGCTCAAAGAGGGAGTAGATGCCTTGGCAAATGCAGTGAAAGTAACACTCGGCCCCAAAGGTCGCAATGTGATTATTGATAAGAAATTCGGCGCACCCCACATCACCAAAGATGGTGTGAGCGTGGCCAAAGAGGTGGAGTTGGAGGACAACTTCGCAAACATTGGCGCACAGCTCGTGAAGGATGTAGCAAGCAAAACCAACGACGATGCAGGTGATGGTACCACCACCGCAACCGTGTTGGCACAGGCCATCATCGGCGTGGGTATCAAAAACGTTACCGCAGGTGCCAACCCTATGGACCTCAAGAGAGGTATCGACAAGGCTGTGAGCGCAGTGGTGGAGAACATCAAGGGCCAGAGCCAGGTGGTTGGCGACAACCTTGAGAAGGTGGAGCAGGTGGCAACCATCTCTGCCAACAACGACAGCAGCATCGGTAAACTTATCGCCGAGGCCGTGGGTAAGGTGAAAAAAGAGGGCGTTATCACCGTGGAGGAGGCCAAAGGTACCGATACCCACGTGGACGTTGTTGAGGGTATGCAGTTCGACAGGGGCTACATCTCGGCCTACTTCGTTACCGACACCGAGAAGATGGAGGCTGTGCTGGAGCGTCCCTACGTCCTGCTGACCGACAAGAAAATCTCCACAATGAAGGAACTTATGGGCGTGTTGGAGCCCGTGGCACAAAATGGTCGCTCGCTGCTTATCGTGGCCGAGGACGTGGATGGCGAGGCTCTCAGCGCACTCGTTGTGAACAAACTGCGTGGCTCGCTGAAGGTGGCCGCAGTGAAGGCCCCCGGCTTTGGCGATAGGCGCAAGGAGATGTTGGAGGACATCGCAATCCTCACGGGCGCTACCGTAATCACCGAGGACAAGGGCCTGCGTATGGATGCCGCCACCGTGGATATGCTCGGTGTGGCCGACAAGGTTACCATCTCCAAGGACAACACCACCATCGTTGATGGTGCAGGTGCCGAGGAGGCCATTGCTGCACGTGTGGCACAAATCCGCACCCAGATGGAGAACGCCACCAGCGACTACGACCGTGAGAAGTTGCAGGAGAGGCTTGCCAAATTGGCAGGTGGCGTGGCAGTGCTCTACGTTGGTGCCGCCACCGAGGTGGAGATGAAGGAGAAGAAAGACCGTGTGGACGACGCTTTGGCCGCCACTCGCGCAGCCATCGAGGAGGGTATCATCCCCGGTGGTGGTGTGGCCTACATCCGTGCAGCCGAGGCCATTGCCAACCTCAAGGGCGACAACGACGACGAAACCACCGGTATCGCCATCGTGCGTAGGGCCATTGAGGAGCCCCTGCGCCAAATTGTGGCCAACGCCGGCGGCGAGGGCTCGGTTGTGGTGAACAAGATTAAGGAGGGTGAGGGTGCATTTGGTTACAACGCACGCACCGACCGCTATGAGGATATGTTTGAGGCCGGTATTATCGACCCCACCAAGGTGGCAAGGGTTGCGCTGGAGAATGCCGCAAGCATTGCTTCGATGTTCCTCACCACCGAGTGTGTGCTGGCCGAGAAGAAGGAGGAGAACCCCGCACCTGCAGCAATGCCCGCAGGCGGTATGGGATACTAATTCCACACGACGTACACGTCAAAACCAACAAGCCCTTCGCTGACACGTCAGCGAAGGGCTTGTTTTTGTCTGCCAAGAGAGGAGTGTTGTTTTAGGAAGAAGAGGGTGGTTAGAGCAGAAAGGGCAGAAAGAGAAGTGAGAATTGAGAATTGAGAATTGAGAATTAAGGTGCCTGCGGCGCATTTTTATTACGGGTATTAAAAAAGATACCCTAAACTCCCTAAATTCTCAAAGTTCCCTAAACTCCCTAATCTCTCTAACCTCCCACCTCCCTTTCCTACCCTTTCCTGCTCTGCAAACAAAAATTTTCAACTCCTGAAGAAGTGGTCTACGGGGCCGTGTCCGTGCCCTATGGTGTAGCGGGCACCGGAGGTGATGGCTCCGTTGATGTACTCTTTGGCCGCACGTGCCGCATCGTCGAGCGACAGCCCTTTGGCAAGGGCAGCAGCAAAGGCCGAGGAGAGGGTGCACCCTGTGCCGTGGGTGTTGGGGGTGTGGATGCGCACCGAGGGTAGTTCTATGGTGGTGTCGCTTTCGGCGTTGTAGAATATGTCCACGAGGCGCTCTTCGGTGAGGTGTCCGGCCTTGAGTAGCACCGACACCCCACCAAAGCGTTGCGATAGGAGCCTTGCCACCGAGGGCAGTTCCCCATTGCGCTCAATCTTCACATCGGCCAAAATCTCCGCCTCGGGTATGTTGGGAGTGATAACCCTTGCGAGGGGGATTAGTTCGGTTTTGAGTGTATCTATGGCACTCTCCTCAATGAGTCTGTGGCCGGAGGTGCTGACCATCACGGGGTCCAGCACGATGTTTTTGGCTCCGTGGGCACACAGCCGTGCGGCCACTGCACGCACCACCTCCGAGGAGTGCAACATCCCGATTTTCACCGCATCGGCTCCGATGTCGGAGAGCACAGCATCAATCTGCCATTCGATTATCCCTATGGGCACGGGGTGTACGGCCTCCACTCCGAGTGTATTCTGCACCGTTACGGCGGTTATGGCCGAGGCTGCAAAGCAACCCATTGCGCTGATGGCCTTGATGTCGGCCTGTATGCCTGCTCCACCGCCCGAGTCGCTACCGGCGATGGTGAGCACTTTGTTGTATTCCATAGTCTTGTGTTCCTAAAAGTGTCTGTATCCTTGTAAGTTGAGTTGTGTGGGAACTCCCTGTGAGCACCAATTGATGGTGCCAGCGGGGCCCTCCACGATGCGCCCGATGGGGTAGAGGGGGAAATCGACCACCGAGGGTAGACGCTCCGTGCCGACCACCAAGAGCTCAAAATCCTCGCCCGCAGCGAGGGCTAATTCGGCAATGTTCCACCCTCGGTGTATGCCCTCGTGGCGCAACTCCTCGGAGGTGGGCAGGTGTGCAATGTCCACCTCGGCAGCCACTGCCGAGGCCTTCAATATGTGTCCCAGGTCGGAGGCAATACCATCGGAGATGTCCATCATTGCGTGCGCCTCGCCACTGTGGGCCAATGCGTAGCCCTCGGAGAGTCGTGGGGTGGGGGTGTAGTGTCGCTCCACGAGCCTTGTGGCTTCGGCTGTGCGCTCGCCCTCGGGAGAGAGAATTACCTTGAGACCTGCGCCAGAGTCGCCCAGGGGCCCCGTGACGTAGATGGTGTCGCCCACTTGGGCTCCACTACGCAGAAGCGCACGCCCGCTCTCACAACGCCCCACCACAGCCACGTTCACACACACATCTCGCAGTGAACTTGTGGTGTCGCCACCCAGCAGCGGAGTGCCATAGTGACTGAGTGTGCGGCTGAAACCCTCCACGAAACGCTCTGCCCACTCGCCCTGCGCATCCTTCGGCAAGGCTACCGAGAGGAAGGCTCCCACGGGGGTGGCTCCCATAGCGGCAATGTCGCTCAAATTGACCGCTGCGGCCTTGTGGCCCACCTGCTCGGGGGTGGCATCGGAGCGCAAAAAGTGTACCCCCTCAACGAGCATATCGGTGGTTACCACCGTGTCGCCGCCCTCGCCGTAGGGAATCACGGCACAATCGTCGCCAATGCCCACCACCCCCGTGGGCAGTGTGGCAGCGGCACATAGGCTGCAAATTTTCTCTATGAAATCAAACTCTCCCATTCTGTTTTTTTCAATAACTGCTTTGTCTGTGTGCGGGTGTGGGCTATTTCTTCTCATCCCCGTGGTAGCCCCAATTCCAGAAGGCCCACTCATACTCGGCCGCAATAAGGTAGGCCTCGGTCATAGCCTTGCGCTGCTCCTCGGTGGCCTCGGCAGCAAGGCGGTCGCAGAGTTCGAGCACAAGGCGGGTGCCCTCGGTGAACTCCTCCGAGGCGTAGGTTGCCACCCACTCGGCATAGGGGTTGGGGTTGGGATTGCGGTGGGCGTAGATGTAGAGCCCCACCTCGTTGTATATCCACATACAGGGCAACATTGCTGCCATAGCCAACGGCAACGAGCCCGAGTTGATGTGGTGGCGCGTGTGGGCCATATAGCCGGCCGTAACCTCCGAGGGCTCCACGGCTGTGTTGATGCCGAAGCTGTCAATGAGCATTTGGTGCATTGCAGCCTCGGCTTCCATACCCTCCTTGGCGTAGGCGCGGAACATCGTCTGCATATCCTTGTCGGGCATCATATCGGCCAGCAGGAACATCTCCTCGCCATAGTTTTTGATGTAGATTTCGTCTTGTGCAAGGTAGCGTGCAAACTTCTCTTGTGCGAGCGTACCTGCGGCAAGTTCGGTGATGAAAGGGTGAGCGATGATGCGCTCATAGATGGGTTTTGAGGCTTCCCACACCTGCTTTGTCCAACTCTCCATAATGTTTGTGTCGTTTGTTTTTTTGTCTGCTTGTTTGATTATGGCAGCCAACTCCTCGGCTGCTTTGCGGGGCGAGGGGGCCGAACAGATGGCCGACACCACCGCCACGCCATCCGCACCCGCACCGATGACCTCGCCCACCGTGGAGGCGTTCATACCGCCAATGGCCACCGTGGGGTGGGCCGACATCTGCACTGCCTTGCGTAGCCCCTCAAGCCCGAAGGGTGTGGCGGTGTCGGTCTTGGTGGGGGTACCGTAGACGGGCGAAATGCCCACGTAGTCCACGTCGAGTCCATCGGCTACCTCCAAGTCGGCAAAGTTCTCCACCGAAAGACCTATGATTTTGTCGCTCCCGAGCAGGCGGCGGGCCACCTCGTAGGGCATATCGCTCTGGCCGATGTGGACACCATCGGCATCCACCGCCAAGGCAACGTCAATGCGGTCGTTGATAATCAGGGGCACACCTGCCGCACGGCACACGGGCTTCAGACGCAGGGCCAACTCCACAAACTCACGGGTGGAGATACTCTTTTCGCGCAGTTGCACCATTGTGGCACCACCCTCCACGGCCTCCCTCACCACCTCCTCAATGGGGCGGCCAAGCGAGAGCGCACGGTCGGTTACAAGGTAGAGCCTTAAGTCGGAGCGTTTCATCATAAATATATAATATATATGTGTGTATGTTTCCTATTGTTTCACTTCGCTGGCGAGCACATCTCCTGTGAGGTTGTAGAGTTCGTCGAGGAAGGCAACCTGCATCGAGCCGCTACCCTTTGCCACAGCAGCAGCCCTCTGGCCCGCCACGCCCATCACGGCCATTGCGTGGGCGGCTGACTCCAACGCATCCTCGCCGGTGGCCACAAAGGCTCCCACCACGGCCGAAGCGGTGCATCCCATACCGGTTACGGCAGTCATTATGGGGGCTCCGTTGGCTATGGTCTCGGTGCGTGTGCCATCGGTGATGTAGTCGGTGGGGCCGCTGATTACCACCACCGCACTTGTGCGTTGGGCCAGCACTTGGGCGGCCTCCAGCGCATCGTCAGAGGAGGCGGTGCTGTCCACACCTTTGCTCCTCACGTCGGCATTCACGAGGGCCATAATCTCGCTACCATTGCCACGGATAATGGTGGGCTTGCACTGCTCAATGATGTCCCACGCAGTGCGTGTGCGCCACGAGGTGGCACCTGCACCAACGGGGTCCAACACGATGGGTACGCCCCTCTGTCGGGCAGCCTTGCCTGCGGCCAACATACCCTCAATCCACTCCGCATCAAGGGTGCCGATGTTGAGCACCAGAGCACTCGCAATGGAGGTCATCTCCTCCATTTCAGCCTTCCAATGGGCCATCACAGGCGAAGCCCCAATGGCGAGTAGGGCGTTGGCACTGTTGTTCATTGCCACATAGTTTGTGATGTTGTGCACCAGGGGGCTCTCCCTGCGCACGGCCTCCAAGTGGGCGGCCAATCTCTCTTTGCTAATCATAGTCTTCTGTGTTTTGGTTAATCAATCACTCTCCACTCTCATTGCTGCCTGCCCTCCCTTGGATTTTAATATCCACGCAATGGAACACAAAAAAACCGTACTCCTTGGGCAAGGAGTACGGCATCGGTTAGTCTGTTTTAGTCAGTAGAAAGTTTTTATTCCTTATTCTCTCTTTGCGGTACCGCCCTTGTTGGTATTCCCACACGAGGCGGCCCCTCTACTGCCAATACAAAAAATGTTCACCGTTTCCCTGCGCTGTCATTACACATATCAGGTTCGGAGGGTATCATCTCAGCCACCGCACGATGCAGTAGCACCCCTAACAGCACTGCAAATATAGTTCAATTTTTTGTATCCACAAAGTGATGAACCACAATTTTTCGGGGATGAATGGTTTGTTTTCTCCGCCGAACTGTCAAAAAATGGCACAAAAGTTGTCTTTTGGTGGGTTGTAGGCCCCCAAATGGGGTTTGCAAGAAAAATTCAACCAACAAAAAACACAATCACTAAAACAACATTTTCTGTTATGTCAGCAATTGTAAGGCGCAATCAGGGATGGGTGCCCTCCATTTTGGGCGACCTGCTCGGGGGCGAGTGGCTCGACAGCCGTGCCACTTCGGGCATTATTCCCGCAATCAACGTGAAGGAGACAAAGAAAAACTACCTCGTGGAGGTGGCTGCTCCCGGACTCACAAAAGAGGACTTCGACGTGCATCTGAACGAAAACAACGACCTTGTGATTTGTATGGAACGCAAGGTGGAGAACAAAGAGGAGGAGAAGGATACCCACTACCTGCGCAAGGAGTTCTCCTACTCCCGCTTCCAGCAGACAATGCTCCTGCCCGATGATGTGAAGAGGGATGGTATCGACGCCCACGTGGACAAAGGTGTGCTCCACATCACCCTGCCCAAGAAGCCCGAGGCCGTGGAGAAACACGAGGCCCGCAAGATTGAAATCAAGTAGCGCAGGGTAGCCCTCGGTGGGCCCAGTAGACCACCCGTACCCCTCCCAACAAAAGAGAATTTGCCCCAACTCCGCACGTATGGAGTTGGGGCAAATTGTGATTAGCGGGTCAATGGCACAACTGCAAACCTTTCATTGACAATAACTTATAATTGTGCCATTTCCACGAAACTCACGTTATTTTAGTGGTTTGAGGTAGTCCTCAAAGTAGGCGGTAACTTTGTTCATCAGGTGCACTCGGTCGGGGCCGATGACGTTGTGTTCGTGGCGAGGGTAGGGGAAGTAGTCCACCTGCACGCCCTCCACAACACACTCCCTCACAAACGAAAGGCTGTGTTGCCACAACACCACGGGGTCGATGGCACCCTGGCAGATGAGCAACTTGCCACGCAGGTTTTTGGCCTGTGCAATGAGCGAGGTGGCGGCAAAGCCCTCGGGATTGCGCTCCGGAGTCTGCATATACCTCTCGCCATACATCACCTCATACCACTTCCAGTCAATCACGGGACCTCCTGCCACACCCACCTTGAACACCTCGGGGTGGTGGGTCATCAGCGATATGGTCATAAAACCGCCATAGCTCCAGCCGTGGACACCGATGCGGTCGGCATCCACCCACGGGTGGCTGCACAACCACTCAATACCCTTCATCTGGTCCTCCATCTCGCACACTCCACAACGGCTGTGGATGGCCTTTTCGTACTCCGCACCGTGGTTGAGCGTTCCGCGGTTGTCCATCACAAAGACCACATAGCCTCGTTGTGCCATCAGCATCTCCCAACGGCGCAGATTGGCCTGGAAGGAGTTGGTTACCATCTGGCTGTGTGGGCCGCCATAGACGTAGAGTATCACGGGGTACTTCTCCTCGGGGTTGAAGTTGAGTGGATAGATAAGGCGGTAGTGGTTGTCCCAACGGTCGTCGGCACTACGGATGGAGCCGAGCTCTATGGGGGTGTAGTTGTAGCCCTCGGTGGGGTCGGGTGCGGTCAGCAGGTTGCGCACCACCTTGCCCTCCTTGGTGGAGGCGAGGTTTACGATGCGGGGCACGTGGAGCGAGGAGTAGTTGTCCACGAAGTATTTTCCATCGGGACTGATGTGGCAGTTGTGCCAACCGGCCTCGTGGGTGAGCCTTACCATCTTGCCACTCTTGAGACTAACTTTGGCGAGGTGCTGCTCGGCGGTAGAGAACTCGGCGGTGTAGTAGTAGACCCACTCGCCACTCCTATCCACATACCTCACATCGGCCTCCACAGGGGTGATGCGGCGATGGGTCCACTCTCCGCTCTTGGGGCTACGCTCATAGAGGTAGAGGCTCCAATAGCCATCCCTCACGTTGGTGGAGTAGATGAATTGGTCGCCCTTGGTGTCCACCCAACGGAGCGGATAGAGGGGCTCCACGTAGCGACTGTCGCTCTCGCTGAAGAGCCTCTCCACGAGGGCACCCGTGGTGGCCGAATAGGCGTTGAGGTGCATCTCGTTTTGCTCGCGGTTGAGCACCTGAATGTAGATGAGCGACCCATCGGGGCTCCAAGTGATGTTGGTCAGGTAGCGCTCCTCGTCGAAGTCCTCCACCTGCATCCACACGGTCTGCTCGGTGGCGGTGTTGTAGACTCCGAGCGATACCTGCTCCGAGGGTAGTCCGTTTTGGGGATATTTTATGCTTACCAATGAGCCCGTGCGGGTGGTGATGTCGAGCAGGGGGAAGTCGGCCACTCGGCTCTCGTCCTTGCGGTAGAAGGCCACCGAAAGTCCGTCGGGCGAGGGGAACACGCCTCCGCTGATACCAAACTCGTTGCGGCTCACGTGGGAGCCATTGACGATGTTGGGGTCGGTGTCGGTGGTTATGGCCTTGCGCACGCCCCCAATCTCCACGTAGAGGTTGTTACCCTCGGTGAAGTAGCGAGGCAGAGGTGCGGTCTCGGTTTGTGGTGCGGCCTCGGTGGGATGGTTGGTGCGCACGTCGAACCACTCGGTCTTTCCACTCTCCTTGTTGAGCACACCATAGAGGGTGCGCCCCTTGGAGTCGGTGCCCCACGAGGTGCGGATGTTCTCGGGTACGAGTTCGCGCGAAAGAATAGCCTCCTGCATAGTCAAAAGTCGTTGTTCGGGTTGCTGAGCCAGAGCCACTTGGGCCGAGAGGAGCAGTGGCAGGGCAAGGCAAAATAGTCGTTTCATACTCTTTGTGTGGTAAATTTGTTGGGGTAAAGGTAGTAAAATTTGTGGGTTTAATCAAAAAATATTACCTTTGGCTGTTTGACTAAATACGTACAAGTTAGCACACAGATGAAAAACAATGTTGTAACGCTTGAAGAAGCAAAGAAACTGATTAAGTTCTATCCCGATTGGCCCAAGGAGGGTGTAAATTTTGTAGACCTGCTGCCGCTGTTGAGCGATGCAAAGATTTTTAGCGTGATTGTTGAGGAACTCGGCAAGCACGTTACCACCCCCAACATCGCAGCACCTGAGGCACGAGGTTTCCTCTTTGCAGCCCCCCTGCTGGTTACCGACTCCAAGACCCACACGCTGATTACCTTCCGCAAGAATGGTAAGTTGCCCGCAAAGGAGGGCGACCTTCAGAAGGTGGCCATCGTGAAGGAGTATGGCGAGGACAGCCTCTACTTCCGCAAGAGCGACTTGGAGAACTCGCTGGTTACCGATGGTGTGGTTGAGGTAACAATCCTTGACGACATCCTCGCCACGGGCGGCACCTCCATTGAGATGGCCAAACACCTTGAGGCCCTCACCGTTACCAAAGATGGTGTGGAGTACCCCGTGAAGGTTAAGGAGTTTGTTTTCCTGGCCGACCTGAGCTTCCTGCACGGCAAGGAGTTGCTGGAGGAGATTGCTCCGGTCTACTCGCTTATCAGTTTTTAGGTAGGAAACACCTTTAACAAAAAAAGATACTACTATGAGAGTTATTATCGAGCAAAATCAAGAAAAAGGTTCGGTATGGGCTGCGGCATACATTGCCGAGGCCATCAATCGCAAGGCAGCCGTTACCAACACACCCTTTGTGTTGGGACTCCCCACAGGCTCTACCCCGCTGAACACCTACAAGGAACTCATCCGACTCAACAAGGAGGGTAAAGTGAGCTTCAAGAATGTCATCACCTTCAATATGGACGAGTATGTGGGCTTGCCTGAGGACCACCCCCAGAGCTACCACACCTTTATGTGGGAAAACTTCTTCTCCCACATCGACATCAACCCCGCCAATGTCAATATCCTCAATGGCAATGCCGAGGACTTGGCAAAGGAGTGTGCCGACTATGAGAAGAAAATCGAGGGCGCAGGCGGTATCGACCTCTTCCTTGGCGGTGTTGGCGAGGACGGACACATCGCCTTCAACGAGCCCTTCTCGTCGATGAACTCACGCACACGCATCAAAACCCTCACTGAGGACACCATCCTGGTGAACTCTCGTTTCTTTGGTGGCGATGTTAATCTGGTGCCCAAGTTGGCTCTCACCGTTGGTGTGGCCACCATTCTTTCGGCCACCGAGGTCATCATCCTTGCCTTTGGCCCCAAGAAGGCACGTGCCGTGCAGCAGGGTGTTGAGGGTGCCTACTCGCACAGCTGGACCATCACAGGCCTTCAGACTCACCCCCACGGTATTCTCATTACCGATGAGGCTGCGGCAGGCGAGTTGAAGGTTAATACCTACAAATACTTCAAGGACATCGAGAAGGAGAACCTTCTGTAGTGAAAGCATTTGAACCCCAAAAGAAGAGGGCGGTTGAATCTAACTCAACCGCCCTCTTTACTTGTATCCTATTTTATTCTGCTCCACTTACGCCATCTGCCCTTGGAAGAGGTAGATGTTGTAGGCCACAAAGCCGAGGAAGAGCACTGCTCCGCCGAGGCGCGAAAGTTTACCCTTGATGCCAAGGAGCATAGTGAGCACCACTGCCGCAGTCATCACTCCATAGTCCACAATGGTAATGTTGGGCGAGTGGAGTGTGAGCACCTGCGAACTTGCACCGAGGATAAGCGTGATATTGAAGATGTTGGAGCCGACAATGTTGCCCAATGCGAGTTGGGTGTTCTTCTTTGCCGCAGCGGCCAGTGAGGCTGCAAGTTCGGGCAACGAGGTGCCACAAGCAATCAGGGTGATGCTGATGAACGCATCGCTCACACCGAGGCTCTTGGCAATCACAATGGCGCAGTCCACAAATTGGGTGCAACCCGTAATCAACACCGCAAGGCCCACGGCAATCAGCACCAAAGCCTTCCACAGAGGAATGTCCTTTGCCTCGGCAACCTCCTCCACCTGCGGAGCATTCTTGCCTGCCTTGAGCGAGGAGTAGAGGAACCAAGCAAAGATGGCCAACAACACAACACCATCAATGCGGCCCAAGCCACGTCCTTCGCCAACCCAGAAGTTGAACACCAGCAGAATGAGCACAATGCTCAACAGCAGGCACAAAGGAAGGTCCTTGCGCCTATTCTCACGTGTGATTACCACAGGGTTGATTACGGCCGTAAGGCCCAGAATGGCAAGCACGTTGAAGCAGTTGGAGCCCACCACGTTGCCAATGGCCACGCTGGAGTTGCCGTCGAAGGCACCTTTGAGGCTCACAATGAATTCGGGCAAGGATGTGCCGATGCCCACGATGACGGCACCAATCACAAAGTCGGAAATCTTCGCCTTGCGAGCCACACCAACAGCACCATCCACAAACCAGTTGGCACCATAGATGATGGCCAGCAGCGAAACTATCAAAATAACGTATGTCATCTATCCTATCTTATAAACTTTTCAACATCTTTGGCCTCCCACACGAATACCTCCGAACAGGGGCGGTACTCATAGGGAACATACTCGTTTAGTTGGCCATAGGCTTTGCCGCTCTGCTCGCCACAGAAGACATCCAAGCGAAGGGCGCCCGCATCGTAGCGTTCCACCTCTGCCAGTGCGGCAGGGTTCTCTCGCATAGCCTTGTTGATGATGGCGAGGTTCTCTTTGGCAAAGTAGACACTACTTTGGCGGTAGAGCGTGCCATCCTCTTTGGACTGCCAGCGGGTGCGGGGCAAAAGTCCCCTAAAGACCAACTTTTTGGTAAATTGGTTTTGCATAATGTTTTTTGTTTTTCGTTTGACTTATTTCAAACTCTCCGACACCACCCACAGCGGTGTGCAGCATCGGGCGAAAGCCACGGTTGGCTCTCTGAAAACAAAAAAGCATTGGGCTACAATCGCAATCGGCGCAGATTTATCAGCATCGATTGGGGGGAGAACAAATCAGACGGCCAGAGCCACAACAACACAACTACTCTGCCGGTCTGATTTATATCTATACATTTACCTGATTTGCAAAATTGGGTGGCCATCCTGCGGGGAGTGCTCGTGGGACGTCCCTGCGAGGAGGTCTGAAATGAGGTGCGACCACACGAAATGGTGCGCTCGGCCGAGGCTATGCGTGCCGAGGGGGCGCCAAGGGCCATATCGCCACCTGCCAAGCCCAAATCACGACCTGCGCTGTTGCTCTCTGCATAGGAGAGGACGTTGGTAGCCTCCACAATCTCCACACTCTGCGACACCTTGCCTGCAACCACGGCCGAGGAGTTGGCGTAGCAAAATGCTACGCACAAGAGCCCCCACACGAGTGCCTTCGGCAGATATGTCCAAATGGAGTGTTGTTTCATTTGTTGTCGCTGTTTGTTGCGTGCCCACAATGAGCGCGACGCAAAGGTAGGGCTTTATGTTGAAAAATGGAAATAAAAGAGCCCAAATAGCGTGTTCGATTTTACTCTTTGGCTCTTCGATGTTTCAACCTTTCGGAGAGGCGGGTGCGCAACGGAAGGTCGTAGAGTCTGTATGCCGCCCAAGCGAGTGCGATGCTACTTGCCACCACGGCGAGAGCCACGGGCCACGCTTGCTCAAAGTTGTAGCCTCCGTTCCACACCCAGCGGTAGAACACATACATCAGCGGGTAGTGGATGATGTAGAGAGGGTAGGAGAGTTCGCCCAGCAGAGAGCACACCTTGCGACCCCCACGCTCCACCTCGCCCGAAGCACCGGCCAGCACTATCAGTGGGAACAGCACCGCCACGCAGAGGAGTTCATAGAGTCCGTTGAGCCACACCCTTTCGGCTCCTCCAATGCGGGGCATAGAGAGCAACACCACAAGGGCGAGTGAGCAGAGTAGGAACGAGTGTCGGCACCCGCGCCACGCCTTGAAGTTGCGCACCATAAGTAGTCCAAAGGAGAAACTGAAAGTCATACGGAGCAGGCCTCCCCACAGTCCACCATCGGCCATAGTCCAGCCCACACCTATGCTTCCCCCATCGGAGAGTGGGCCCAAGGTCCACCCTGCCACGCCCAAGCCGAGCAGTACAACCACCACCCTCAGCCAACGTGTGGAGAGGTGGCGCAGGGCGAATACATATATTATATTACCCACATACTCAAAAAACAACGACCAAGCGGGCCCATTGAGCGAGAACAGTTCGCCATTGCCCCTTACGTCCACACCCGCGCCAGGGGCAGCAGGTATCATCAGGGCGGTCATCAGGGTGGCAAGCAGTACCATACCAAGCGGTGTGGTCGTGCCGTCCCAACGCTCACACCCCACAGCCAAAAAAGCCACAAGGCCTACCACAGCGGCCAGCACTACCATAGGGTGTAGGCGCACAAAGCGGCGCAGCAGAAACTCCCGTGTGGTCATACTGCCCGACCGCAACCTCGCATCGTAGGCATAGCCCACAACAAAGCCCGAGAGCAGAAAGAAAAAGTCCACTGCCAGGTAGCCGTGGTTGAACTTCTGGTCGAGGGGCGAGGTGGCAAAGCCCTCAAAAATGTGGTAGCAGATGACCAGCAGGGCGGCCACACCACGCAGACCGTCAAGAATGAGGTAGTGGGGACGAGTGGCGGAAGGGGTGGTGTTCATTGTCTTTGTGGGTGTGAGTTTGTTGCTATTCTGAACACAAAGATAGTGTTTGTAGGGTAATTGTATAGTCTGTCGGAAATCTATTTTTTGCAAAATGACTTTGAGAAACGAAAATAGATTGTTATTTTTGTGGGTGAAGAAACCGAAGAACGTAAAACTATACTCTATATGAATTACAAAAATACCCACAAAGCCCACCCCTGGCACGGTATTGACCCGGGGACTCCCGATGAGGTGAGGGCTTTTATTGAGATTGTGCCCACCGACACCGTAAAGTATGAGGTGGACAAGGCCACAGGCTACCTGCAAGTGGACCGCCCGCAGAAGTTCTCCAACATCGTACCCTCGCTCTACGGCTTCCTGCCCCGCACCTACTGTGCCGAGAAGATGGCAGAACTGACCAACAAGGCTCTCGCAAGGTTTGACGTGGAGGGCGATGGCGACCCGTTGGATATCTGCGTGCTCACCGAGAAGGACGTAACCCACGGCGACATCATCGTGCGTGCAAGGCCCATTGGTGGTCTGCGCCTACTCGACCACAATCAGGCCGACGATAAGATTATCGCTGTGCTGATGAACGATGCTATCTATGGCGAGATGACCGACATCGAACAACTCCCCACACGCATCGTGCGTAGGCTTATCCACTACTTCACCACCTACAAAGACATCCCCGGAGAGCACACCTCACGAATGAGGTTTGTGAGCATCTACGGAGCCGATGTTGCACGTGATGTGATTGCCCGCTCGATGGAGGACTACCAAAACCTCATCGCAGAGGAGGACAACAAAGAGTAGGCCCCGCAGCATTTGGCCCGCCTACATAAAATGGAAGAGGAGTAGTACATTTGCCACAAAACCTACCTTCTTCCCCGTGAGCAGAGGAACGCAATTCCTCTGCTCTTTTTTTGTCTGCCTACACCACTCTAC
>JAFVSY010000133.1 GCA_017503465.1 Tidjanibacter sp.
AGATGCTGGGCAACTTCTCCTTTGGCGACTACTTCAAGAAGGAGGCCATTGATTGGGCTTGGGAGTTGCTGACCGAGGTCTATGGTATGCCCAAGGATAGGCTCTACGCCACCGTGTTTGAGGGTGCCCCCGAGGAGGACGTGCCTATGGACCAAGAGGCTTACGACTATTGGAAACAGTATCTGCCCGAGGACCACATCATCCTCGGCAATAAGCACGACAACTTCTGGGAGATGGGCGAAACGGGTCCTTGCGGTCCTTGTAGCGAGATTCACTTCGACCTCCGCAGTGAGGAGGAGAGGGCTGCCAAACCCGGTAGTGAGATGGTCAATATGGGCCACCACCTTGTGATTGAGATTTGGAACCTTGTGTTTATGCAGTTCAACCGCAAGGCCAACGGCTCGCTGGAGCCTCTGCCCCACAAACACATCGATACCGGTATGGGCTTTGAGCGCCTGTGTATGGTGTTGCAGAACAAGCAGAGCAACTACGATACCGATGTATTCCAGACACGCATCGCAGAGATAGCCGCCCTGTCGGGCAAGAAATATGGCGATGATGAGAAGGCAGACATCGCAATGAGGGTTATTGCCGACCACCTCCGCACCATCTCCTTCTCCATTGCCGATGGTCAGCTGCCAAGCAATGTGAAGGCGGGCTATGTTATTCGCCGCATCTTGCGCCGTGCAGTGCGCTATGGCTACACCTACCTTGGCTTCAACGAGCCCTTCATCTGCAAACTCGTTCCCGGATTGGTGGAGCAGATGGGTGAGCAATTCCCCGAACTTAAAGCACAACAGAACCTCATCGTGAGCGTTATTTGCGAGGAGGAGAGTGCATTCCTCAAAACCC
This sequence comes from Tidjanibacter sp., assembly GCA_017503465.1. Taxonomy (GTDB): domain Bacteria; phylum Bacteroidota; class Bacteroidia; order Bacteroidales; family Rikenellaceae; genus Tidjanibacter. The sequence continues at coordinate 853 of JAFVSY010000133.1, forward strand.
TTGCCACGGGTATCAACCTCTTGGAGGGCGTGATTGCCAAGGTGCGCAAGGCGGGTGGCAACACCATTGACGGCAAGTCGGCCTTCACACTCTACGACACCTACGGCTTCCCCATCGACCTCACCGAACTCATTGCCAAGGAGAATGGTATGGGTGTTGATTTGGAGGCATTCGATGTGGAGTTACAGGCCCAGAAGGCTCGCTCACGCAATGCCGCTGTTGTGGAGAATGACGACTGGGTGGAGTTGCAGGCAGGTGTGAGCAGCGAGTTTGTGGGCTACGACAGCCTCACCGCCGAGGTGAAGATTGTGCGCTACCGTAGGGTAACCACCAAGGGCAAGACTCTCTACCAACTCGTCTTCGACCGCACTCCCTTCTACGCCAATAGTGGTGGTCAGGTGGGCGACAATGGTACCATCGAGGCCGCAGGCAAGAGCATCAAGGTGGTTGATACCATCAAGGAAAACGGACTTCCCATCCACATCGTGGCCGAGTTGCCCGAGGATGTGAACGCTACATTTGTTGCCACCGTGAACGAGGAGGATAGGCTCGCTTCGGCTCGCCACCACTCCGTAACTCACCTGATGCACAAGGCACTGAGGGATATTCTCGGCACTCACGTGGAGCAGAAGGGCTCGCTCGTGTGCCCCGACTACCTCCGCTTCGACTTCTCCCACTTCCAGAAAGTTACCGATGAGGAACTTCGCCAGGTGGAGAAGGCCGTGAACAAGATGATTAGGGCCAACTACGCTCTGGAGGAGAACCGCAACTGCTCCATTGAGGAGGCACAGCAGGCCGGTGCAATGATGCTCTTTGGCGAGAAGTATGGCGACAAGGTGAGGATGATTCGCTTTGGCGAGAGTGTGGAGCTTTGTGGCGGTACCCACGTGGCTGCCACGGGCCAGATTGGACTCTTCAAGATTGTTGCCGAGAGCGCAATTTCGGCAGGCGTAAGGCGTATTGAGGCTGTTGCAGGTGGCGTGGCCGAGGAGAAACTCTACACCATTGAGGATACCCTCAAGGAAGTGCAGAAGAGCGTTGGCTCGCCCGCACTGTTGCAGGCCATCAAGAAGATGATTGATGACAACGCCGAACTCCGCAAAGAGATTGAGGGCTTCCGTGCCGAGAAGGCGAGGGGCTTGGCCGATGCGATTGGCAAAATTATTGCCGAGAGTGACCAAAAGGTGTTCAGTAGGGTTGTCGATATGCCCGTGGATATGGTCAAGGATGCAATCTACGCTCTGCGCACTGCCAACCCAGAGGTTGCCATCGTACTTGGTAGCCGTGAGGGTGGCAAGCCTATGTTGGCTGTGGCAGTGGGCGATGCACTTGTGGCCAAGGGCGTGAAGGCAGGCGACATCGTGCGCACCGCTGCAAAGGAGATGCAGGGTGGCGGTGGCGGTCAGCCCTTCTATGCAACCGCAGGTGGTAAGAACCCCGAGGGCTTGGAGAAGGCTATCGCTGTGGCCGAGGAGCTGATTTTGACAAAATTGTAATTTTGTGATATAAGAGAGAAAAAAGTAAACCAATCAAGAAGATATGGCACAACAAAAAGTTCTTTTGATGATATTGGACGGCTGGGGCAAGGGTAACCACTCCAAGGGGGATGTTATCTACACCGCCCAGCCCGAGTTTATTGACTCTCTGGAGGCAAAATATCCTTCGGCCGAGTTGCGTACCGATGGCGAAAATGTGGGCCTGCCCGAGGGCCAGATGGGTAACTCCGAGGTGGGCCACCTCAACATTGGCGCAGGTAGGGTGGTGTACCAAGACCTCGTGAAGATTAACCGTGCTTGCAGGGACAACTCCATTATGGAGAACCCCGAGGTGAAGGCTGCCTTTGAGTATGCAGTGGAGAAGGGTGCGAAGGTACACTTTATGGGCCTTGTGAGCGATGGTGGCGTACACAGCCAGCAGAGCCACCTGCACAAACTCTTCGACATCGCACAGGCCTACGGACTCTCCGACAGGACCTTCGTACACTGCTTTATGGACGGTCGCGACACCGACCCCCAGAGCGGTAAGGGCTACATTGAGGCTTTGGAGGACCACCTCAAAGTGAGCGGTGGCAAGATTGCCTCCATCATTGGTCGCTACTATGCAATGGACCGCGACAAACGCTGGGAGAGGGTAAAGATTGCCTACGACCAGATTGTCCGTGGTGAGGGCCGCCACGCCACCGATATGGTTGCCGCAATGCAGGAGAGCTACGATGAGGGTATCACGGATGAGTTTGTGAAACCCATCGTGGCTGTGGATGCCGACGACAAACCCATCGGCCTGATTGAGGAGGGCGATATGGTCATCTTCTTCAACTTCCGCAACGATAGGGCTAAGGAGCTCACCATCGTGCTCACCCAGCAGGATATGCCCGAGGTGGGTATGCACACCCTGCCCTTGTACTACTGCTGTATGACTCCCTACGATGCCAAGTTTGAGGGCCTCCACATCCTCTTCGACAAGGAGAATGTGAACAATACCATTGGCGAGTATGTTTCCTCGCTGGGCCTGAAGCAGTTGCGTATTGCCGAGACGGAGAAGTATGCCCACGTTACCTTCTTCCTCAATGGTGGTCGTGAGGCCGAGTTTGAGGGTGAGAGCCGCATTTTGATACCCTCGCCTAAGGTTGCCACCTACGACCTCCAGCCCGAGATGAGCGCACCCGAGGTGGCTGCTGCGCTGGTGGCTGAGTTGAAGAAGCAGGAGTACGACTTCATTGCGCTGAACTTTGCCAATGGCGATATGGTTGGCCACACCGGCGTGTGGGATGCCATCTACAAGGCAGTTAAGACTGTGGATGCGTGTGTGAAGGATGTGGTTACCACCGCAGTGGAGAATGGCTACGAGGTAGTGCTCATCGCCGACCACGGAAATGCCGACAATGCTGTGAACGAGGATGGCTCGCCCAACACCGCCCACTCACTCAACCCCGTGCCCATCATTGTGGTGTCGGATAGGGTTGCGAGCGTGGAGAATGGTGTTTTGGCCGATGTTGCTCCCACGGTGCTCAAACTTATGGGCCTTGAACAACCTGCCGAAATGAACGGCAAAGCCCTCGTGGCACTGAAATAATCCCCACGCACCATACTTGGGGCGAGAGATATTCCCAAAGAGAGAAGCAGGCTTGTGTGGCCTGCTTCTCTCTTTTTGCTGCCCAATCAGGGCGCAAAAATAGGGGCGCAACCTTTGTGGGTTGC
>JAFVSY010000134.1 GCA_017503465.1 Tidjanibacter sp.
CGTGTTTGAGACCCTGAAGGCCATCACCATCCGCAAGTCGTTGAAGAATATGGGTGTTATCATCTCCGAGGTAGGCGTTGGTAAACTCTATTATGGTGGCGAGAAGAGTAGCACCGGCTATGGTTATGGTTATGGCTATGGTTATGGCTATGGCTATGGTCAGGATGAAAAGGATGACAAGAAGACCATCCTCACAAGAGTACTAAAGTTGTTAAAAAAGAGCAAGTAGCACGAAAAAAACCGCAAAAAACTATTGTATTTGAAAAAAATATAATAACTTTGCCAAAAGACCACACATAAACTATAATCATTAAACTTTAAAATTATGCAAGCATTAGTAGAGAAAATCAATGCTCAGATTGAGGCATTCCAGGTAAACGCTAAACTCCAGGTTGAGAAAGGTAACAAAGCTGCTGGTACCCGCGCTCGTAAAGCTGCTTTGGAGGTAGCTAAACTTATGAAAGAGTTCCGTAAAGCATCGGTTGAGGCTGCCAAATAATTTGGACATTCGACCGCTTTGACAAACAAGGGAGGCACCAAGTCGGTTGCCTCCCTTGTTTGTAGGAATGGGTACTATGCTCCGCTCGGCCTAATCATCAGCATCGGTCAAAGAGGAGGGGGTATTGTGCCGACCAACGATGTTTTATTTGTCTATATATTATAATAAGGTATGATGATTAGGAGATTAGTGAGTACGCTGTGTGCGCTGGTGTTGCTCGGCAGCGTGTCGTGCGTGGAGGGTATGAAGGCCCCGCAACGCCCCAACTTGGGCGGAGAGGAGAACCCCACGGGCGAAAATAGCATTGTCCCCATTACCGATGGACTTGTTGCCACTGCGGGGGCTACCGAGAGTATGCGCACCAAAGCGGCACAGTTGCGTGCAGCCACAGGGACCGAGAAGGGCACGCTGCGCAGTGCGGTCTATGTCTACTCGGCCACGGTGGAGAAATATGCCGAGCAGCCCCAGAAGTTGGCAGCTCGCTTGGCTCTGCTCGGTATGAGCGATGTCTATTTGAGCATTTCGCGCGAGGTGCTGACCTCTGCGGCTGGTGGAACGAAGAGAACGTGGTATGAGAATTTCATCTCCTTCTGCCACTTCTACGGGATGAAGGTCTACGCTATGCGCCTTGAGAACAAATCCATCTACACCGACCCCGAGGTTGTGCGCACCGAAGTGGAGGCTGTGCTGTCGTGGAACTCCTCGGTGGAGCCCAGAGAGAAGATTGACGGCATCTCGGCCGACCTTGAGCCACACACTGTGAAGGCGGGCGACTCCAATGCTGCCGCCCTCGGCTATTGGTGGGATAGCACCAACAACTATGGCAAGGGAGGTAGCAACGACCGACTTGTGGGGCTCACCCTCGACCGCCTCGGCTATGCCGACCAGCTGCTGGGCGACCTGCAACTCTGTGAGGCCGTGTTTTCGGCCTTCCAGCCCAAGTACGACCAGGGATTGTTGAGCAAGGGTTGTACGGGCGATTTTTTGGGCGTTTGCGACTGGATAATGGTTATGGCCTACCGCACCACGGCGGAGAAGATTTGGGCCGATGTGGAGCACTATCTAAAGGCCTCCACCGCAGGGGCCCACGATGGGCGTGTGTCGGTGGCTGTGAAGGTGCACCAGAACGACCTCGACAGCGTGTCGCCCTCGCTCAAACCACTCGGTTGGCAGGGTGTGGTGGATGTACTGAAAAACCTTGCCGAGCGTGGAGCAGCGTGGCCCGCCTTCCGCGGCATTGACTACTTCCAATATGTGGGCCTTGAGGAGTTGTGGGAAGAGTAAAGAGTAATTAGTAATTAGTAATTAGTAAAGAGTAAATAGTAATTAGTAGCAGGAAGAGCAGAAAAAGCAGAAAAAGCAGAAAAAGCAGAAAAAGCAGGAAGAGCAGAAAGGGCAGGAAGAGCAGAAAGGGCAGGAAGAGCAGAAAGGGCAGAAAGGGAATTGAAGGTGGCGACTGGGGCAACTGGGAGCCATTAAAGACCTTAAAGACCTTAAAGCCTAATGTCCTTAAAGCCCTTAATACCCCTAATGACAACCAAAACTGACCGCTGACCGCTGACCGCTAACACAAAAACAGTAGCCCCTCGCAGATGTCTGCGAGGGGCTGATTGTTTTGTTAGCCATTGGGGGGCTACTCTACCCACACAAGGATGAGGGCCGTGTAATCGGCCGTGGCTCCGCCCACAAGGTAGAGCAGGTTGTCCTCAATGCGGTCCACTTTCAGGCCCTTATAGACGCTATTGGAGAGGCCTTTGATGCCCTTGACTGTTGTTTTCACATCCACGCTCTCCCCTACTACAGGCTCGGCCGACAGCACAAACTGAACATACTTACTGCCATCGTTATTCATAATGCGGTAGGTCAGTTTCGACTTGTTGAAGTAACCCTGACCATCGCTCTGGTTGAAAGTGTAGACCGGCTTACCCTGTCCATTTTCACAAGCATAGACACCGGGGATGTTTTGCAGACCGACATAGTTGGTCAGCGTCTCCAACTGTTTGTCCACCTCCTCTTTGGTGGTGCAGGAGCCGAGGGTGGCAACAGCCGCCACGGCCATTATTGCTATTGCAAGAAATCGTTTCATCTTATTATCTTTTGTATCTCTATTCGTTTACACACTAACCTATTATCCTTGCCCTACCCTACTATTTCACGGTGATGTAGCGGTAGATGTACTCGGTGTTGCCCTCGGTGTCGGTAACCACCGCACACACCTGATGTTTACCTGCGGATAGTTTGAGGTAGACACTCTCGCTCTTCTGGCCGTCGATGTACCAAGTAATGTCCTCCGGAGTGCAGTCAAGGTCCTTAACGCTCAACCACACATAGTCGTTCTTGCCATAGGAGGCCTGCATATTGAGTGCCGAGCGAGCCGAAGAGATAATGGCGGGGCCTCCCTGTGTTGTGATGTGGAAGTTGTAGGTGGCGTTTTCGTTTGCCACGCCCGCTGCGTCCACACCATAGATGGCCACTCCATACTCGGTGCGGGGAGCAAGCAACGGGAGCACCACAAACTTGTCGGTGGTCTCGAGGGTATTCTGCTCCGAAGTTTTTGAGTCGGTGTAGACCACCTTCCACTTGGCGTAGTCGTGTTTGCTTGTTTCCCAGTTCACAAAGGCGTCATACTGGTGTACCTCATAGCTGAGGTCATCCACCAGCACCGTCAGCACAACATCCTCGCCATCAAGGGCGATGTTGGCAATCTTCAGTCCGAGGGGCACAGCGCTCCAATCCACAAAGGCGGGAGTGGACTTGTCGGTGAGCGAGGTGATTTGCGCGTCACCGGGGAAGAACCACCTACGGCTATCGCTATTGGCAGCCGAGGGGTCGGCACGGAAGAGTTTCAGACACTCGTGAGCGGAGTAGGCGTTACCACGGTTGGCGTCCCAGCGAGGGAGCACATCGGTGCCGATGTCCACGTGGTAGACCAACATACCGTTACCGCCTCCAAAGCCCGCTACATCCACTTTGGAGTCGCCCTCGAGGAGATACTTATCCCACTTGAAGGCTTTAGCGTTAGCCTGTGTGTTATGGTTCTCAAGGAGGAAGAACTCATCGCGATTTTCGTCGGTGAAGATGACAAAACCGTGGTCGTCATAAAGGGGGCCAAGGCGATACTCACCTGCCTCGGTAATCTCCTTGGGCGAAGCCCAGCCGAGCAACCAACGCTCAAAGATGTTGTAGGCGGGAGGTGTGCGGCCCTCGTTGAGGTAGTTACCTGCAGCCATAATGTCGGCATACTGGAGGCCAAATGCGGTACCATTGCTCTCGCCATCGGTGTCGTAGTTATCGGGCAGACCAATGGCGTGTCCAAACTCGTGGCAGAAGGAGCCGATGCCCGAATACTCCTTGCCGGCACCCTTAAGCTCGGAGGTACAGGCGTAGGTGTAGGCAATCTTGCCATCGAAGACAGGTGTTTCGGTGGTGTCGAGGTTGCTACCACCCGGAGTACCTTTGGGAATGAGGTAGGACATATGAGGCCACACCGCATCGGGGAAAGTGTATTTGGCCTCAGCCTCGTTGTTGCCGGCAAAGAATACGAACACGAGGTCAATCTGGCCATCGTTGTTGCCATCGAACTGCGAGAAGTCGAGCCCCTCACGGTCGGCCAGGTTGCAAGCCTCCAAAATCATATAAGCAGGCCTCTGGTCGCTGCCATTGGAGGTGTTACCACCATAGTAGGAACGAGGGTTGGAGAGCTCATAGGGGCCCATAACCACAAACTCCGGCTCGAATTGTCCATTGGAGTTGGCAATAAAATAGTCCCTTGCACTACCCGTAGCGCCATTCTTGCTGTATCCCTGCTCGTTGAGCATTGCGGTAAAGTCGGCGTTGGCAGTTGCGTGGCTTTGGAACTTCACATCGCTATACTCCACAAGGATAGCGAGGCCCTTCATCTTACCCTTGCGTGCTCCACCCCAGCGGCCAATTTTCAGAGCCTGGTCCACAGAGGCGCGGCTGGTCTGTTCTGCCGAGCGGCTGAGCACGAGGTCGCTCGCACACACGGGGTGGCGACCGATGGTACTATTGAGGGTCGGACGCAAGCCCACACTACGGTTTGCCACCTTGCGCTCCTCGGCCGAGAGTTGGCTCACGGGGCGAGCCAACACACCGGAGGCTGTAAGGACCCCATCCTTCTGGGTGGCGAAATAGAAGTCGGTGGAGCCCGGCTTCTGCACCACGGTGTAGGTGCGGTCCATCAGGGTGTAGTGGCTGAACTCATCGCCAAAGGTTTCGAGGCTGATGACAGAGCCGTCCGATTGGACAAAACGAACAGCCCCGGGCTTGGCGGGAATTGCCAATGCGGCAGCCAGAGTGCAAACCGCAAGGAGTGCGGTGAGGATGATTTTTTTCATACTGCTATACGGGAATATTTTTTATGCCTGCAAGGTAGCCTTTTTTTTCGGATATACAATATCCGAACATCAACATTTTTCGCCCCACAAGCGATTTTTCTCTTTGCACAATTCGTTGTATCTTTGTGGAGCAAACCAATGTCAATTCACCAAAAGAGAGATTATACACTATGACAAAATTCCGAAAACTCGTTGCCATTGAGCCCGTGAGCCTCATTCCTTCGGCCGAAGCCGAACTCCAGACGCTTGCCGAAGAGGTCGTTATGTATGGCGACATTCCCTCCTCCGATGAGGAGATTGCCCGTCGTGTGGGCGATGCCGATGCGGTGCTGTTGAGCTACACCTCGCGCCTTGAGCGTCCTGCAATGGAGCAGTGCCCCAATTTGAAGTACGTTGGTATGTGCTGCTCGCTCTACTCGCCCGAGAGTGCCAACGTGGACATCCGCTACGCCGCCACCCGCGGTATTGCCGTAACCGGCATTCGCGACTATGGCGATGAAGGCGTGGTGGAGTATGTGGTGAGCGAACTTGTACGTCTGCTCCACGGCTTCGGCGAGGAGCCTTGGGAGGGTACTCCGAGGGAGATTACAGGGCTGAAAGTGGGCGTTGTAGGGCTCGGCAAGTCGGGCGGTATGATTGCCGATGCAATGAGTTTCTTCGGTGCCGAGATTAGCTACTTTGCACGCTCCGAGAAGGAGTGGGCCAAGGCCAAAGGCTACCGTTATACGCCTCTGAAAGAGGTGCTTGCAGGGAGCGATGTGGTGTTTTGCTGCCTGAACAAAAACACCGTGCTGCTCCACGAAGAGGAGTTTGCCGCGATGGGTGGCCACAAGGTGCTCTTCAACACCGGTCTGTCGCCTGCGTGGGACGAGGCTCCTATGCTCCGTTGGTTGGAGAGCGAGCCGAGCAACCGCCTCTACTGCGATACCCTCGGTGCGCTCGGTGGTGCCCACCTCGTGGGTCACGCGCAGGTACGCACTGTGAACGTATCCACCGGTCGCACCATCCAAGCCTTCGACCGCTTGAGCGAAAAGGTACTCAACAATATCAAAGAGTTTCTCAAAAATTGAAAATTGAAAATTGA
>JAFVSY010000135.1 GCA_017503465.1 Tidjanibacter sp.
ATAAAACTTCTTCAGCCTTATGTTCGTCAGGAATAGACATACCTCGACTTTTTAATAACGCTATCTGCTCTTGGATGGTAGTTGCTCTTTTTGCCATATAAAATATATTAACTTTCGCAAAGTTACATAAAATTAGAATATTGTATCACTGATAATATAAAAAAGTTTAAATTATTGATTGACAATTTGTAAAAACGAGATAACTTATCAGTTACTTCCATTTTGGAAACAACTTATTTGGGAGCAGATCGTATAATAAGAGACTGAAAAACATATTAATAGTCTCGTTAAAACTTGCATGTGCGGAATTAAGTACGCACCTTTGCATTGAACTTATCGTTCTTTGAGAGCCGAAAGCGTGTAACCAAGATGTAACCACTCGAATTAAGCAATGGGCTGGGAGTGCGTGTGTGGGCGAAATTAGGGGAGCAGATTGCTCCGCAAATGCAACCTTGTAACCAATATGTAACCATATAAGTTAGGAATTAGGCTTAACTTACGGGTTATTAGTATTTTACAGCGATGCAACAGCGGAGAAAAGTAACTACATAACTTGTGGAGAAAAAGTTGCGTTGAATCATGTCGTGAATATGACCTACCTATGAATGGTAGTACTTGTAACCAACTTGTGACCTTGAATTTTGTAACGCGCACAACTTCCTAATATACAAAGAGGTACAAAAATATATATCGTAACCTCTCTCTCCGCACAAAAGGCAAATGCCGAACCTCTGCGCAAGCAGAGGTTTTTTTATACAGCAAAGGGGCCGTGAGTTCACTCACAAGGCCCCTTTGCTGTATAAAAAGCCCCTTTGCCTACGGCAATGTATGGCATTTGCCTTTTGTGCAAGGGCCCCGCGGCGAGCGGCAGGGGATCACGGAGCGCAGCGACGTAATCCCCCGAGAGTGGACAAAAAAAGGCTACACTACGTAGTAGTGCTTGGCCTGCCGACTTTGTGCTTGCAAGGCCCCCGCGGGTGCCAACGGGCACACCGAGTGTAGACTTTGCTCTACCAGAGTTGCGGCAGGGGATCACGGAGCGCAGCGACGTAATCCCCCGAGAGTGGACAAAAAAGGCTACACTACGTAGTAGTGCTTGGCCTTATCACTCCTATCACTCCTATTATTCTTATTCTCAAAACCCCTTTAGATGATGTAGACCAACCACGCCAGCAACCACGCTATGGCGGTGTTGTAGAGCAGTGTGAACCACATCCACCCTCGGCTACCCGTTTCGGCCTTGATGGTCGCAAGGGTGGCGATGCAGGGGAAGAAGAGCAGTATGAAGACCATAAAGGCCAGGGCCGAGCGGGGAGTGAACCCACTGCGGGTGATGATGTTGTCGGAGAGCGAGCCGATGTCCTCACCGCCGTAGAGCACAGCCATAGTGCTCACCACGAGTTCTTTGGCGGGTATGCTTGTGATGAGTGCGGCACTTGCCCTCCAATCGAGTCCGAGGGGGCGCATCACGGGCTCGATAAACTTGCCCATACGGCCCATCCACGACTGTTCAAACTGCATTGCTTCGGCATTGGCGGTGGCCACCATTTCGGCTGTGGTGTCGCTCGCGCCCACTACCATAGGCTCTGCTGCGGGGCGTGGGTAGTAGCTCAAAAACCAGATGACCACGGTGGCGAGCAGTATGGTCGTACCAATCTTGCGCACATATTGGGCGCACTTGTCCCACATATGCTGCACTGTGGCACGCAGGGTGGGCCAACGATAGGGTGGTAGTTCCATAACAAAGGGAGTTTCGTCCTTGCCGAACTTCACCAGACGCAACAACTTGGCTGTGAGGAAGGCCACCAACATACCGCCCAAATAGAGCCCGATGAGCACCGTGGCAGCGTGCTTCGGGAAGAAGGTGCCGGCCAGCAGGATGAATACCGGTAGGCGTGCGCTACACGACATAAAGGGGGTTACCAATATGGTTATGAGCCTGCTACTGCGACTCTCGATGGTGCGTGCGGCCATAATGGCGGGCACGTTGCAGCCGAAGCCCATAATCAAGGGGATGAACGACTTGCCGTGCAGGCCCATTCGGTGCATCAGGCGGTCCATAATGAAGGCTGCGCGGGCCATATAGCCCGAGTCCTCCATCAGCGAAATGAAGAGGTAGAGGATGAGGATGTTGGGCAGGAACACAGCCACACTGCCCACGCCACCAATGATGCCGTTCACCACCAAATCTCTCAACGCCCCTGCGGGCATCACCGCCCACAACTTCTCGCCGAGCCAGCCGAAAGCACTCTCTATCCACTCCTGCGGATAGGCTCCGAGGAAGAAGGTGGCATAGAACATCAGCCACATCAGTGCAATGAATATGGGGAAGCCGAGCCACTTGTTGGCCACAAGTCGGTCTATGCGGCGGGTGCGCTTGGTGGTATCCACGTTGCCCTCCTGGAGGGTTTCCTCAAGGGCACCTGCGATGTAGCCATATTTGCGGTCGTTGAGTGCGTTCTCCACATCGCTACCGAGCACCTTCTCCAACCTCTGGGCGGCACTCCTTGCCGAACGCTCCCAACGGGGGTAGGAGGGGCAATTCTTCTGCAACAACCCCACAGCCTGAGTGTCGCCCTCAAGCAACTTCACGGCCCAATAGCGTATGGGGAACTGCTTGGGGGCCTCGCCTGTGGAACGGATGTCGTCCGAGAGGGTGCGGATGGCCTCCTCAATGTGGTTACCATAGTTGATGTGCACGTGTCGGGCCACCGTGTTGCGTCCCTCAAAGAGCTCAATGATGGTGTCGAGCAACTCCGTGAGCCCAAATCCACTCTTGGCAATGGTGGGTATCATCGGGATACCAATCATCGCTCCGAGGGCCTTGTGGTCCAGGGTGGCTCCGCTTGCCTGCAACTCGTCATACATATTGAGGGCCACCACCGTGCGCTGGTTGAGGTCGATGAGTTCGGTGGTGAGGTATAGGTTACGCTCAAGATTGCTTGCCACCACGGCATTGAGAATGATGTCGGGCATCTGCTCATAGAGGTGCTGACGCACATAGACCTCTTCGGGCGAGTAGGCCGAGAGGGAGTAGGTGCCGGGCAGGTCGGTGAGGTTGATGCGGTAGCCTTTGTAGGAGAAGCGGCTGCGCTTGGCGTCTACCGTAACGCCGCTGTAGTTGCCCACGTGCTCGCTACTGCCCGAGAGGGCGTTGAAGAGCGAGGTCTTACCGCTGTTGGGGTTGCCCACAAGGGCCACGTTTATCTCGTTGCGGCGGGGAGTGCCCGTGGAACGATGGCCGCACCCACTCACGCTACACCCCTCACAAAGGTTGTTGCACGCAAAGCCACCGACGGGTTCCAAGTGTAGGTCGGCCTCCTCGCGCGGAAGCACCTCAATCATCTCGGCCTCGCTACGGCGTAGGGACACGTCGTAGCCCATAATGTTGTACTTCACGGGGTCGTTGAGGGGTGAGTTCTGCTCCGAGCGCACCACCTGACCACGCACGAAGCCCATCTCCATAATGCGCTTGCGGAAGCCACCGTGGCCGGCTACCTTTATGATGACGGCCTCGTGGCCGTTATGTAGTTGCGAAAGTTTCATTACCTGTGGTTGTTGCTAACTAATTTTGCACACGTGCAAAATTAGCCACTACGCCCATAGCGGTCAATACCCAAAAATGGGTAAAATCACACCATCCGATGGGCGGGCCTACCAATTGTGGGGTAGGGAGAGGGTAACGAAATGTAGGTATGAGAATGTGGCTACTTGCCGAAATAGGTGTCCAGGAGTCGCTTGGCCGCCACAAAACTACTCACCTTGTCGGAGAGTACATCGCTCTCGTAGGCGGGCAACAGGGCTGCAATCTCTTCGTTGCCATAGAAGTTGCTCTTGAGGGCCTCGTTGATGCTCTCATACATCCAATATTTGCTCTGGCGGTTGCGGTTGGACTGGAAATAGCCATTTGCCTTGGTGTGGCGGATGAAGTCCTCCACCGCGTTCCACACATCCCCAATGCCCTTGCCACTCACACTGGAGCAGGTGAGCACCTGCGGAGCCCACTGGCTCTCGGTGGGAGGGAAGAGTTTGAGTGCGTTGAAAATCTGCGCACGTGCGAGTTCGGCGCGGTGTCGGTTGTCGCCATCGGCTTTGGTTATGGCCACAAGGTCGGCCATCTCCATAATGCCTCGCTTGATGCCCTGCAACTCGTCGCCGGCACCGGAGATTTGCAACAGCATAAAGATGTCCACCATCGAGTGTACGGCCGTTTCACTCTGGCCCACACCAACGGTCTCAATGAAGATTACGTCAAAACCTGCCGCCTCACACAACACCACCGACTCCCTGGTCTTACGGGCCACACCGCCCAACGAGCCTGCGCTGGGAGAGGGGCGAATGAACACCTTGGGGTTGTTGCAGATGGTCTCCATACGGGTTTTGTCGCCCAAGATGGAGCCACCACTACGCTCCGACGAGGGGTCAATGGCCAACACGGCGAGCTTGTGGCCGAGTTCCGTAACCATACCGCCCACCGCCTCAATAAAGGTGGACTTACCCACACCGGGCACACCTGTGATACCCACCCTCATAGAGCCTCCGGCATAGGGCAGACAGCGTTCGATGATTTCCTGCGTCTGGGCGTAGTGCTCCCTGTTGTTGCTCTCCACAAGGGTTATGGCCTGCGAGAGGATGGTGATGTTGCCCTCGAGGATACCCTTGACGTAGTCGTCAGTGGTCAGCGTGCGACGCTTCACACGCTTGAAATAGGGGTTTACCACGGGCTGGCTCTCCACGCCTGCCGTCACGTTGAGTGCGCTGTCTTCGTGTTCTTCCTTGTGGTGGAATTCGTAGTGGTCTATGTTGTTGTCCATCGCTCTGTGGTTGTTAGTCCAAAAGTTGTTCTATTGTTTCTGCTTTGAGGTGGGTGGGGTTGCCGAACCACAATACCTCGCCACGCTCGGAGAGGAGTAGGGCATAAGGCACGTGTGGCACCTCATATTGTGCGAAGAGTGTGCCCTGCTCGTCGAGTGCAACGTAGGCATATTGGTATTGGTGCAATAGGATGTCTGCTACCTGCTCCACGGGCTCGCGGGCCACCACGACCACGTTAAGTATATTATTATAGGTGTGCGCCAGGCGGTTTACCTCCTCCACGCGCTCCCTGCATTGGGCGTTGGCCGAGTGGAAAAACTCCACCAGCAGGGCCTTGCCTTTGAGGTCGGGGCGGTCGGAGAGCCAACGCACCCCCTGCGAGGGTAGCGTTACGTAGCCACCCACTACAATGTGCTGTGCCGAGAGTGAGCCCACCCCCAACAACAATCCGACCAACATCAATACGATACCTCTCTTCATACCCCACAAAGGTAAGAAATAGAATTGACAATGGAAAATGGAAAAATGGAAATTCTTTTGAACTTTAGGGCTATTGTAACGAACAAGAGTTTTATTACCTTTGTATAGAAAGTGCTAACTTTGTAACGTGTCAAGGTGCGCAAAACGAAACTACAAAATATTCAAACAATGAAACCAACAAAACTAACCAATCTGCTGCTGGCTGCCTTGCTCCTTGTGGGCACCGTGGCTCCCGCGTGGGGCAGTCAGAACGATGCAAAGTCCAATTCCTACCTCCCCGAGAATGTTGCCACAGGCGACCGTGCCTATTGGCTGGAGAGTATGCTCAAAGTTGCCCACCCCGTGTTGAGCAACCTCGCTGCCGACAACCTGCGAGCCTCCATTCCGATTGGTCGCTCGGCTTCGGCCAAGGCCAGCAGTCGTGAGTTCATCACCCATATGGAGTCGGTGGGCCGCACCATTGCGGGCATTGCCCCCTGGCTCGAACTCGGTCCCGACGACACTCCCGAGGGACAACTCAGGGCCAAGTATATCGACCTTACCTGCCGTGCCATTGCCAACTCGGTGGACCCCAATGCCAAGGACTATTTCAACAGCACCGCCACACGCCAGATTTTGGTCAATAGTGCCTTCCTCATTCAGGGCCTGCTGCGTGCTCCCACCCAACTGTGGGGCAATCTGGACGAACTCACTCGCCAGAGGCTCTTTGAGCAGTGGAAGTACACACGCACGATGGTGCCGGGCAAGAACAATTGGTACTTCTTCTGCGCTATGGTGGAGTGTGGCCTGAAGGAGTTTGCTGGCGAGTGGGACTTCCCCATCGTGGAGAGGGCCATCAACTCCCACAAGGAGTGGTATGTGGGCGATGGTATCTATGGCGATGGCGAGGTTTTCCACCTCGACTACTACAATGGCTACGTAATCCAGCCGATGATGATGCAGGTGCTGCGCACGATGGATAAGTTTGGGGTGGGCGACAGCGAGTTCCACGCCGAGCAGTTGCGCCGCTTCCGTAGGTTTGCCACCATACAGGAGCGTATGATTGCCCCCGATGGCACCTACCCCCTGATTGGTCGCTCCATCACCTACCGCCTCGGGGCTTTCCAAGTGTTGGCCCAGTGCGCACAAGAAAAACTCCTTCCCGAAGGGTTGAGCGAGGGACAAGTGAGGGCTGCCCTCACTGCGGCTATGCACCGAGTGATGGATGCCGAGGGCACCTTCGACAAGGATGGGTGGCTCACCATTGGAGTGTGTGGCGACCAGCCCGAGTTGGGCGACACCTACCTCTCCACCCCTTGTGTCTACCTCACCTCGCTTGTCTACCTACCCTTGGGCCTTCCTGCCGAGGACTCCTTCTGGATGGCCCCTGCGGAGCCGTGGACGGGTTGTAAGGCCTTTGCGGGCGAGGAGTTCCCCATCGACACATTCCTCAAAAAACCCAAGGCAGGCGCAAAGCAAACCACAGTGGCAACACATTCTGTGGCCACAGCCCCAACCACTACCCCTGCAACACAGCAACCCATCGTTGCGGCCCACACCCCTGCACCCGCCCCGATACTTGCCCCTATGCCCACCACCGGTGCGGAGGATAGGGCTATGTGGGTGAGCCGAATGATTGAGATTGTGGACCCCGTGTTGGAGAATATGAGCCGTGGGGAGTTGCGCAAAAATATGCCTGTGGAGACACCGCCACGCAAAAACACCCCCACCAACTACCTCACCACCCATCTTGAAGCACTTGGTCGCACGGTGGTGGGCATCGCCCCCTGGCTCGAACTCGGGCCCGATGATACGCCCGAAGGAGAGTTGAGGGCCAAATACATACGCCTTACGTGCGAGTCCATAAAGAACGGCTTTGACCCCAATTCGCCCGACTACCTGAACTTTACCGTCAGGCGACAGCCGCTGGTGGATGCAGCCTTCTTGTGTCAGGGTATGTTGCGTGCTCCCAAGCAGATTTGGGGCAATCTGGACGAGCAGACCAAGCAGAACTTCGTGCGCGAGATGAACAACATCCGCAAAATCAAACCCCTCGAAAGCAACTGGTTGCTCTTTGCGGCCACGGTTGAGGCGGCCCTGCTGGAGTTCACGGGCGAGTGGAACCCTGCTCCGGTGGAGTATGCCCTGATGCGCTTCAAGGAGTGGTACAAGGGCGATGGCTGGTATGCCGATGGTCCCGAACTACATATGGACTACTACAACAGCTACGTCATCCACCCGATGCTCTACGATGTGTTGGCCACAATGCAACGCCACGGCAAGGGCGAGGCCGAACTCTTTGAGTTGGAGAAGGTGCGCCTGCGCCGCTATGCACAGCAGTTGGAACTGCTCATATCGCCCGATGGAGCCTACCCTGTGGTGGGTCGCTCGATTGCCTACCGCTTTGGCTCGATGCAGGTGCTGGCCCAGTCGGCTCTCTTGGAGGACCTTCCCGCCACCATCACCAATGGCTCGGTGCGTGCGGCTCTCACTGCCGTAATCAACCGCCACTTGGCCGTTGAGGGCAACTTCGACGAGAATGGTTGGCTCACGCTCGGCTTTGCGGGCCACCAGATTGGCTGTGCCGAAACCTACATCTCCACCGGTAGCCTCTACCTCTGCACTCCCGTATTCTTGCCACTCGGACTGCCTGCCGACCACCCCTTCTGGACCTCGGAGTGGGAGCCCTGGAGCGGACTGAAGGCTTGGACCGGAAGCAAGGAGGTGAAGCTCGATAAGGCAATCAAAAAGTAGGCTAAAGTGTTGATAATAAAACAGAAGAAATATAAAACCCACACATTGAACTTATGAAACGATTTCTTGTGATTTTGTGCGCTCTGGCGACCACCTTGTCGCTCTCGGCCCAGCAACCCCAAGCGGTTGGCAAAACCTATTGGAACGAACACACTATGTTGCAACCCTTCCGTGTACCCCTGCCCGCCGAGGGTGTGGTGCCCGAGCTGCTCGACCTCAATGGCGACGGCCGTCAGGATGCTGTGCGCAGTGCCATCCACGGTGGCGCAGTGCCCATCCTCTGGCTCGACGACGACGGCAATATGGCCAATGGCGACATCGAGGGCGACACCGTGAACGACTGCCTGCTGGTGGACCGTGATGCCAACGGAGTGTATGACCTCATCGTGAAGCACTGCGACCAGAACGACGACGGCAAGGCCGATGTGCAACTCATCCTGGACTACCCCGTGGGTAAGGAGAATGGCCCCAAGGGGTGGAACGCACCCCACTATATGTTTGTGTTTGACGACGATGGCGACGGCGTATTCAACTACATCGACTGGAGCACCCTCACGCTGAAGTGCTGGGAGAAGAACGGCATCTCCGACTTCTACACCGACTACAGTGGCGACAGCACCTTCATCAAGGCCCACCGAGTGACCAACTCCTTCAGCGACCTGCGCATCAATTGGGAAAACCCATTCATCTTCTACGACTACGATAAGGATGGGCTCTCGGAGATTGCTCTGCGCTACTGCGACTCTCGCCGTCCTCACCCCGAGGCTGCCGAGAAGGGTTTTCACCCCACGCAGTACGACGGCGGTATGACTTGGTTCTCCATCGGTATCGATATGGACAACGACAACTGCCCCGGCAACGACTTCGACTTTGATATGACTCTCCACTACAAGGCCCCCAACGCCTTCACCTACCTCGACCACGTACACCCGCTGAAGAATATGCGTGGATTGCCCGAGGCCGACAAGTTCTTCCCCGATGTGCGCATCCGCCACCTTACGGAACTTATCTACCCCGACCGCCACGTGGCCTTTGACCTTGCGTGGACGGGCAAGTGGGAGGAGGCTCGCTTCTGCTACGATGAGGATGATGATTGCGGTCGCTGGGAGAGGGTGGAACTCTATGAGGATAGGGATGCCTTCCTCGTGGGTAAGAAGAAAGGTGGCGTGGACAACCACGGCCAGGCCGACCCCGCAGGCGACCGTGGCGAGTGGGATAGCGACTTCTCGGGCGGTGGCGACATCTATGTTGCCCCCTTTGATGGGCGCATCCATCTGCTCGGTGCCGAGAGGGGTGTGTGGCGCATAGACCAGAACACCGATTACTATCAGGGCTACGACCGTGCTTTCCAGAACAAACAGCCCGACAAGTTCGCCACCATTGAGGGGCTCGATACCGATGGTAACGGCTACTTCGACACCTTCAACTACGACCTCGATGGCGACCGCACCTACGAAACCACCGTGTCGCTCGCCTCGCTCGGCATCAAGGACTCCGAGGGGTGCAAGGTCTACGATGTGTCGAAGATGAAGTACAAGGACTACACCCGCCTCTTCGACAAGGTGCGCAAAAATATGTGGAAGCAGGCAGGCAAGGCACAAAAGGTGGCCGAGAAGTACCACCTCACCACCTTCTGGTATGCCAAGATGCTCACCCCCAAGTCGCCACGTGAGGAGTATCACTACGGCTGGTGGTTGCAGTTCTACATCTACAAAGACCTCGAGCACTACTTCACCCTGCAAGGCAATACCGAGGAACTCGCTTTGCTCCACAAGGCATACTATTCGGGCGATTGGAGCCTGATGTTGTAGGATGGGGGAGAAGAAAAAACCTGTTGGCTATGAATAGAACGGTCCGATACGTAACCTTGCTGTGCCTTCTTGGCACCCTCCTGCTTACAGCCCACGGCAAGGTGTGGGCGAGGGAGCACCGTGTGCCCATTGCCGAGCAGGGAGAGGCCCTGTGCCACATTGTGGACAAGGGTGGTGATGCCACAAGCCGTCTCGCAGCCCAAGAGTTGTGCTCCTACCTCGGTGCCATCACCGGAGCCGACTTTTCGCCCTCTGCCACAGCCTCTGCTCGTGGGCGCATTGTGCTGCGCTACGATAGCGGGTTGGAGGCCGAGGAGTGGCGCATTGAGCCCCGCAAGGGCACAATCACCCTGCGTGGCGGAGGCCCTCGTGGGTTGCTCTATGCCACCTACACACTGCTTGAGCAGTTGGGTTGCCGCTGGCTCGCTCCCGATTTTGACTTCTACCCCGAGGGTAAGCACGAGGTGGTGCCCCACAGCCCCACGCTCTGCTATGTGGCCTCGGCACCAACGGCCGGTCGCCCAGCCCTGCACTACCGCAAACTCTACGTTGAGGAGGGCCACTCCCACACCCCACAGAACACCCTTGCACTCATCGAGTGGATGGCCAAGTTGCAGTACAACACACTTGTCTACCCCATTGACTATCAGGGTAAAGGACGTGTGAGGTGGGATGCTGTGAGGGAGGTGCTCACCCCCGCACTGCGTGAGCGAGGCATCGTGATTGAGGTGGGTGGCCACGGCTACCAAAACTTCCTTAATGCCACGATGGAGCAGGGGCAACTCTTTGCCGACCACCCCGAGTGGTTTGCGCTGGCCGATGGGGAGCGCAGCAGGGAGCAGAAGCGCGTCTTTTGCACCTCCTCCGAGGAGGCCACCGAGTATATGATTGGCCGCCTGCTTGCCTACATTGAGGCCCACCCCGAGATTGACATCTTCGACTTTTGGCCTCCCGATGGAGCCAGGTGGTGTGAGTGTGAGAAGTGTGAGTCCATCGGTAACGACTCCGACAAACACGCCCTGCTGGTGGAGAAGGTGGCTGCACGCATCGCCACCCTGCGCCCCGAACTAAAAATTGAGTGCTTGGGCTACTCACACTACAAAAACCCCTCACGCAAACACACCATCAACCCCCGAGTGCTGCTCGACTTTTGCCCCATAAACCAGAGTTTCGAGGGGCAGATTTATGAGCCCTTCGGGAGCAACCCCACCTACACCTCTGCCCTTGCCGAGTGGAGGGAGTGCTTTGGGGGCGAAATCAGCATCTACTCCTACTACCGCAAGTATGCTTGGCACAGCCTACCGATTTTGCTGCCCCACTATATGCAGCGTGATGTGCAGTGGTACAGGGAGCAGGGCGTGAGCGGTATTTCGATTTACTGCGAGCCGGGCGATTGGGGTACCTACGAGGTAAACCTCTATACGCTCGGCAAGTTGGCCCAGGAGCCCACTGCGGACGTGGACCTGCTGCTACGGGAGTTCACCCGTGGTCGCTATGGGCCTGCGTGGGCAACGGCACTTGCCGCCATCGAGGCCATTGAGGAGTTGGCACGTGTGGGCTGTAGCATCCCCGGCACAAGTCTCAAGAGCGCAGAGTGGTACACCGAGGCCCTTGGGAGGGTTGCCCACCATAGGAACGAGGTGGCCAAGGCTGTGGAGAGCGAGGGAGCCGAGCGGGAGGCTCTGGAGGACTTGGGGCTTATGCTGGAGTTTCTCGGACGTGACTTTGAGATACAACGCCGCAGGGCCGAGGGGGCAACGGTAGAGGAGCGCAGAGAGTTGGCCGATGGGCTTGTTGGGTGGCTCCGTGAACACCTCGACGAGGGTGTATTCCTCGATGCCAAAGCCCGCCCCGCACTCTTCTACAAACAGTACGGCGCCCGCCTGAAATAGAGTAATAAGGATAGGTGGCGCAACTGACCGCACACAAAAAAATCACGGGTATCATTTTCGATACCCGTGATTTTTTGTGTGTGTGGAACAACAGCGCAAGCACTACTCAATGGTCCAAGTCTCGCCGCTGTTGAGCAGGTCGTCCATACACTTAATCTTGCTTGTGGCCTTGACCTCCTCCACCTGGCGGCACACCTCATCGTTGTAGGTCTTATCCTCCACGTCCCTGATAACGCCCAGAGCCACAGGGAATTCGGGATATTTCATTGCCGCAAGGGCGTTGTGGATGTAGGTGTCCTTCTCGTGGGAGTCGTGGGTGAGCACATCGTCAATGGTGTAGCCATCCTCGCCAACCGTTACCACCTTCAGGCGGAAGCCGTCCAACACGAGGCCCTTCTCCTTGTTGGCACCGAAGAGCATCTTCTCGCCATCCTTCAGGAGGATGGTGTGGGCAGCACGGCTGGCCTTGTCCTTGGCAAATACAGCGTGGGCTCCATCGTTGAAAATCACGCAGTTCTGGAGCACCTCCGTAATCGAAAAACCATCGTGCTGGGCTGCCCTCACAAGGCACTGGCGGGTAACATCTACCTCCACGTCAATCGAGCGGGCAAAGAAGGTGCCCTTTGCACCAATGATGAGTTCGCCGGGGTTGAAGGGTTTTTCAATCGTGACATAGGGCGAGGTCTTGGTAATCTTACCCAACTTTGAGGTGGGTGAGTATTGGCCCTTGGTGAGTCCATAAATCTCGTTGTTGAACAGCACCACGTTGAGGTCGATGTTCCTACGGATGGCGTGGATGAAGTGGTTGCCGCCAATGGCAAGCGAGTCGCCATCGCCTGTGCCCACAAAGACACTCACACCCGGGTTGGCCACCTTCAGGCCGGTAGCAATGGCGTTGGCACGTCCGTGGATGGAGTGGAAGCCGTAGGTTTTCATATAGTATGGGAAGCGGGACGAGCAGCCAATGCCCGACACCACCACAAACTCCGAGCGTTTGCGGCCTGCAATCTCTGCCACATCGGGCATAGCCCTCTGCACAGCGTTAAGGATGAAGTGGTCGCCACAACCGGGGCACCATTTGACCTCCTGGTCGCTCTTAAAATCTGCCTGTGTGTATTTCATAGCCTTCTATCCTCCTATCTATTTCTCCAATAATTCGTTAAACTTGGCTTCCAACTCCACGGTGGTGAAGGGAAGTCCTTGACACTTGTTGTACTGCTCGTAGTGGAACTGCTGGAAGTTCATACGGAGGTAGTTTGCAAACTGGCCCTCGTTGAGTTCGCACACAACGATTTTCTTGTACCTTGCGAAAATCTTCTCCACACCTTTGGGCAGGGGGTTGATGTAGTTGAAGTGGCACAGAGCAACGCTCTTGCCCTCGGCCTGCATCTTCTCCACGGTGGCTTGCAAGTGGCCCTTGGTACCACCCCAGCCAACCACGAGCAACTCGCCCTCCTCGGGGCCCATAACCTTCTGCTCGGGGATGTAATCCACCACCTTTGCCACCTTTGCGGCCCTTGTGTGGACCATCAACTGGTGGTTCTTGGGGTCGTGCGACACGCTACCTTTGAGAGCATCCTTCTCCAAGCCGCCAATGCGGTGCTCAAGGCCCTCGGTGCCGGGTAGTGCCCAACGGCGAGCGAGTTTCTCGTCACGCTTGTAGGGCATATAGACGGGCTCATCTTCGGGCAACTCAGTGATGATGGGAGGATTGATAGTGGGGTAATCACTCATAGAGGGAATCTTCCAGGGCTGCGAGCCGTTGGCGATGAAACCATCGGTGAGCAGCACCACAGGGGTCATATGCTCCATTGCAATCTTACCTGCGGTGAAGGCAAAGTCAAAGCAGTCGCTGGGCGAACTTGCTGCCAACACCACCATTGGGCACTCGCCATTACGTCCCCAAAGGGCCTGCATCAGGTCGCTCTGCTCGGTCTTGGTGGGCAGACCCGTGGAGGGGCCACCCCTCTGTACGTCTACCACCACCAGGGGCAACTCGGCAATCACTGCCAAGCCCATAGCCTCGCTCTTGAGCGAAAGGCCGGGGCCACTTGTGGTCGTTACGGCAAAAGCACCACCAAAGGCCGCACCAATGGAGGTACAGATGCCTGCAATCTCATCCTCGGCCTGCACGGTCTTCACGCCCAACTCCTTGTGTTTGGCGAGTTCCTCCAGGATTACCGTGGCGGGAGTGATGGGGTAGGAGCCACAGAACAGAGGTCGTCCACTCTTCTCGCTGGCTGCCATAAAACCCCACGCTGTGGCCACATTACCACTGATGCTGCGATAGCAACCCTTCTCCAACTCGGCGGGTTGCACGGTGTAGGTGTTGGCGAAGGAGTGGGTGTTGTGGGCATAGTTCCAACCGGCATTGAGCACAGCCACGTTGGCCTCCGCAACAGCAGGGTTTTTCTTGCCGAACTTGGTGCGGATGTATGCGGTGGCGTGGTCGAGTGGTTTGTCGTAGAGGAAGAGGCAAATGCCGAGTGCAAACATATTTTTGCACTTCACAATGGCCTTATTGTCGAGCCCCGAATCCTTGAGCACCTCTTTGGTCATCGAGGTGATGTCGGGGGTGAGGATGTTGTACTCCTTTATGCCGAGTTCTTCCAGCGGGTCGTTGGTCTTAAAGCCGGCCCTTGCGATGCTCTTCTCATCGAGCGAGTCGCCATCGAGGATGATGGTTGCATCCTTCTTGAGCCACATAACGTTGGCTTTCAGTGCGGCGGGGTTCATTGCGATGAGCACATCGCAGTAGTCGCCCGGGGTGAGCATACGGCTGCTGCCAAAGTGTACCTGGAAACCCGACACTCCTGCCACGGTGCCCTGCGGGGCGCGAATCTCGGCCGGATAGTCGGGAAATGTGGAAATACCGTTACCAAAAAGAGCGGCGGTGTCCGAAAACAAGGTGCCTGTGAGCTGCATACCATCGCCGGAGTCGCCGGAGAAGCGGATGACAACATCTTTCAACTCTTTTACATTCATAGTGGTTTCGAGTTTTGATTTTTGTATTAAAGTTTAGGTGTCTAATTGCGAGCAAAGGTAATAATTTATAATGGTGTGGCAACCATTTCACAAAAAAATAGTTACCTTTGGCGGGAAATTCAGAACATCATAAAAGAAACCAATCATAAAAACACCACAGTGATGAACAACAAAATTACTTTTACCACCGCAGATGAGGCCGTAAAGGTTATCAAATCGGGCGACCACGTTCATTTGAGCTCGGTGGCAAGTGCCCCCCAGTGCCTCATTCAGGCTATGTGCCGCAGGGGTGAGGCCGGCGAACTTAAAGATGTACACATCCACCACCTCCACACCGAGGGCCCCGCTCCCTATGCTGACCCCAAGTTTGAGGGCGTCTTCCAACTCGACTCCTTCTTTGTGGGTGGCAACGTGCGTAAGGTAACCCAGAGTGGCTATGCCGACTATATTCCAATCTTCCTCTCCGAGACCCAGAAACTCTACCGCGCAGGCGTGTTGCCTTGCAACGTGGCTATGATTCAGGTGTCGCCTGTGGATGCCCACGGCTATGTGTCGCTGGGTACCTCGGTGGACGCAACCCTTGCAGCCATTGAGTGCGCCGACTATGTGTTGGCCGTGGTAAACAAATATGTACCCCGTGCGTTTGGTGATGCCTTCATCCACATCTCGCAGATTGACTACTTCGTGGAGGACGACCAGCCTCTGATGGAGGGCCACATTGCCGAGATTACCGAGGTGGATGCAGCCATCGGTCGCCACTGTGCAGCCCTCATTGAGGACGGTGCCTGCTTGCAGATGGGTATTGGTGCAATTCCCAACGCTGTGCTCTCGCAGTTGGGTGGCCACAAAGACCTCGGTATCCACACCGAGATGTTCGCCGATGGCGTGCTGCCCCTGGTTGAGAAGGGTGTGGTAAACGGTAGGAACAAGGTTACCGACAAAGGTAAGATTGTTTCGACCTTCCTGATGGGCTCGAAGGAGGTCTACGACTTCATCGACAACAACCCCGGCGTGCTGATGAAAGATGTTGCCTACACCAACGACCCCTTCATCATCGCCCAGAACCCCAAGTTCTGCGCCATCAACTCGGCACTCCAGATTGACCTCACCGGTCAGGTGTGCGCCGACTCGCTCGGTACCAAGTTCTACTCGGGCGTGGGTGGTCAGGTAGATTTCATCTATGGTTCTTCGCTCTCGAAGGGCGGTAAGGCCATCATTGCGATGCCTTCGGTTACCAACAAGGGTATCAGCAAGATTGCCAACACTTTGACCTTGGGTGCAGGTGTTGTTACCACTCGTAACCACGTACACTGGGTAGTTACCGAGTATGGTGCTGCCGACCTCTATGGCAAGTCGTTGCAGGAGCGTGCCAAGGCCCTCATCGAGATTGCTCACGCTGACCACCGCGAGGAGTTGGAGAGGGCAGCCTACGAGCGCTATGGTGCCCACTACACCTACATCAAAAACTGCTAATCTGCGCACACTCGCGCCGGAAGAGCATATTGCAAAAGTCCTTCCCTTCGGCACCCGCCGAGGGGAAGGACTTTTTTGACTAAATAGTAAATAGTAAATAGTAAAT
>JAFVSY010000017.1 GCA_017503465.1 Tidjanibacter sp.
GCAGAAAGAGCAGAAAGGGAAGTTAGGGAGGTTAATGAATTTAGGGAATAGAAAGAGCCCCAATTCTCCCTAAACTCCCTAAATTCCTTAAACTCCCAGGTATAAAAAAAGACACCCAAAGAAAAGGAAGGATAACCACAGGCATTGGGTAGCACCACCAAGTACCCCTCCCCTACGACAGGGGAGGTCGGGAGGGGTGGTCGAAATTGCGCTCGGCGGCCTCGCCGAGCAGGAGGCTGGGAGGGGTGGTCGAAATTGCAATCAGCGGCTCTGCCGCAACTGTGCCCTCTGTGCCCTCTGTGGTTGTAGAGAGTTTAGAGAGTGTAGAGAGTTTAGAGGCTCTATCCCTAACCTCTCTAAATTCCCTAAATTCCCTTTATGCCCTTTCTTGCTCTTTCTGCCCTTTCTTGCCCTTTACTGCTCACCACAATTTTCAATTTTCAATTTTCCATTCTCAATTTTAATTGGTATTTTTGTGGGCAATAATTGAGAATACAACATTGGCAACAAAACGACACAATAGCAGCAGGTCCCACTCCACAAGGGGTGGACAGCAGGGTGGTGGCCACTCGGCCCAGAGCAACAACCCAAACTATGTGAAGCCCAAGAAGGCACTCGGGCAGCATTTCCTCACCGATATGAACATCGCGCGAGCCATTGCCGATGCGATGAGTGGTGGTGGCGATGTGCTTGAGGTGGGCTGCGGCACGGGCGTGCTCACCCAATTTCTGCTCGCCAGGGAGGACATCCGCACGTGGGGTGCCGAGGTGGACAGTGAGAGTGTGGACTATCTCCACCGCCACTATCCCGACTTTACTCCACACCTGATTTTTGGCGACTTTCTGAACCTGCCGCTAGGCGAAATGTTCCCCGATGGGCTCAAGGTCATTGGTAATTTCCCCTACAATATATCTTCGCAGATATTCTTCAAAGTGCTTGACTACAAGGACCTTATCCCTGAGGTGGTCGGTATGGTCCAGAGGGAGGTGGCCCTGCGCATAGCCTCGCCTGCGGGCAATCGCGACTATGGCATTTTGAGTGTGTTGATGCAGGCTTGGTACGACATTGAGTACCTCTTTACGGTGCACGAAAACGTATTCAACCCGCCTCCGAAGGTTAAGAGTGCGGTGGTGCGAATGAGGCGCAACGGGGTGCACGACTTGGGGTGTGATGAGGCCCTCTTTGTGAGGGTGGTGAAGGCCGCCTTCAGCCAGAGGCGCAAGATGCTCAAAACGCCCTTGAAGGCCGCTTTTGGCGACTTTGGCGGCGAGGAACACAAGTTCTTCGGCCTGCGAGCGGAGGCCTTGTCGGTGGCCGACTACGTGGAACTCACCAATTGGGTACACGACAAGATGGAGGGTTAGATCGACTCTCCATCTTTTTTTTTGCGCACAGGGCAAGCAAGGGCACGATAACGCTTTCTGCCCTTTCTGCCCTTCGAGCATAAAACTTTATTTTGGCGCAGAATTTGCGTAGGTTTTGGGAAGTGATTTTTTCCGAACAAAAAAGTTAAAAACCAAAACCGAAAACGAACTATGCGTAAGAATTTTGTAAAGAAGTTGGTCGTGCTGGCCACGGCGGCGATTGTGGGCGGTATGTGCCTCTATGTAAGTGGCTGTGCTTCAAAGAGTAGGTGGAACGAGAAACAGCGCAAGGAGGCCCGTGAGATGTTGCAAGAGTGGAGGGAGATTGCCTACCTCAATGCCCTCACCGATGCCGAGTTTGCGGTCTTTGCCGAGGATGTGGCCGATATGTTGGAGGCTCGCTGGCCCTCCTATGTGGAGTTTGTCGAGATGCCTATGGTGGGCGACAGCGTGGAGGTGGTGGTTGTGGCCACCATCGTGAACGACATCAAGGCCAATGCAAACAATATGCGCCACCTCTTCCCCTATGATGTGCTTGTGAGTGCAGGGGTGCTACCCGCAGGGATGACCACCCACCAGCAGAAGGAGTATTATATGTGCTTGGCCAATGGCGTGGATAACGTGTTTGGCTCGGTGCAGAACTTTGTGTGGGGAGCCATCAACTCCTCGTTGGACGATGTGGTCATTGCCCATATGTTGAGGGAGTGTGCCGTGCCATTCTGGGAGTAGGAAACAAGAAGTTGTCTAACAAGGTAATTTCTGCGTTACGCTCGCCCTCAAAATCCTCATTTACGCCGAGTAAACTGCGGTTTTTCGGGCCACGCAAGCCTTGAAATTCCTCTTGTTATACAACTTCTTGAAAAAAAGTAGGGTGTGTCTAAAAACTTATTAGACACACCCTTTTTCTTGTTGGACAAATTCTGCTATTATTTTGTTGCCACGTAGAGCAAATCGAAGCACTTTTCGTGAACGGGGACAACGGCGTAGTCGTCCATCGTGATACCCTCCGTGAGGGTGGTGTTTTGGCGCAGCAACTTCTTGCGGTTGAGGCGGTTGAGAAGGTCGTAGGGGAGTTGCAACATCCACCTCGGCAGGCGGTGTTGGAGGTCGAGAATGTCGAGGCGGGCTATGCGGGCCACGCTCTGACGGTTGCGCTCATAGTAGTCCCACACCTGCGTGTTGCCCTCCACGCCCAGAGCCTCCACCGAGCCGAAGGAGCCACCCAGCAGGGCCGCAAATTCCTCGGCGGTGTACTCCCTCACGTGCCACGGATTGCGTGTGAGCGACATCGGTCGGTTGGGGGTGGAGCAGATGAACATACCACCCTTCTTGAGCACCCTTGCCACCTCGGCCACAAACTCCGCATCCCTCTTGATGTGCTCAATCACTTGGAACGAGATAACGCAGTCCACGCTCCCGTCGGCAATGCCCGCAAGTGGGGGCACGGTCTGCTGACGGAACTCCACGTTGGGGTAGGCGGTGAGCAGTTCGGCTGCAGGCACGTGCTTGTCTATGGTGATGAAGTGGTCGGCTGCGGGGGCCACCTGCTCGATGCCATAGCCACTGCCGGTGCCAATCTCCAACACCGTGCCCTTTACCCTTCCTGCGGCATAGACATAGGCCAGCAGGGAACGCTGAAAGACGTAGTTGTCGGAGGTGTCCCTCTGCGATACTCGCTCGGCGGTGTGTGGTTTGCTCATAGTTGGTCCTATTTGTTGAGGGTGGTTGTGGTGTCGCCAATGGTGATGAGGTGCTGCTTGTAGAGGGCACCTGCGGCACGCTTAAAGTTCTTTTTGCTCAATCCCGTGAGGGAGGCAATCTCTTCGGGCGAGGACTTGTCGCCAATGGGAAGTGTCCCCTTGTGGGCGCGCAACAACTCAAGGAGTTTTGTGGCTGCGTTGTCGGTTTGGTCCTTGCCCTCCTGCTGCAACATCAGGTCGATGCGCCCATCCTCGCTGATGCGGTGAACGTAGGCTGTGAGTCGGTCGCCCACGGCCACGGGGGTGAAAATCTGGTTGCTGTAAATCATACCCCAATTGCGGTTGTTCACCACCACTCGGTAGCCTGCCTCCATACGGCGGGCCACCAGAATGTCCACCTGCTCTTTGGGCCTCACGCAGATGTCGGTGTTGTTCACATAGGGGTTGAGCTTGGTGGTTGCCACCACACGACCGGTGAGGTTGTCGCGGTAGAGCCACACGAGATACTTGCGACCAATCTCCACCTCAAAGGGCACGTTGCGGTTGGGCAGGAAGAGGTCTTTGGCGGTGATGCCCCAATCGAGGAACACTCCGTGTGCGTTGCGGTCCACAGCCTTGAGCACGGCGGCTTCGCCCACGGTTGCGAGTGGCCTCTCGCGGGTGGCGATGAGTCGGTTTTCGGAGTCGTGGTAGACAAAGACCTCCACGAGGTTGCCTACCTTGTCGTCGATGTGCACATAGCGGTTGGGGAGCAACACCTCCTGCTCCTGTTCGTCTGTGAGATATATGCCCGGCTCTGCTATGCGGCCGATGCGTAGGGTTTGGTACTCTCCCGCAACAATCATAACTCTTTTGTGTGTGATATTTTGTGCAAATGTATGGTTTTAATGCGAGAAAATCACTATTTTTGTCAGATAAAAATGCGGACCTTATGGGTCTGCACCGTTTTTGGTTTATGACAAAGGAGCAGGAAAAAATAGTTATAACGGGTGCGAGGGTGAACAACCTGAAGAATGTGAGCTTGGAGATTCCGCGCGAGGGACTTGTGGTCATCACGGGTCTTTCGGGTAGCGGTAAGAGTTCGCTTGCCTTCGACACCATCTATGCCGAGGGCCAAAGGAGGTATATGGAGACTCTGTCGGCCTATGCGCGTCAGTTCATCGGCACGATGGAACGCCCCGATGTGGACAAGATTGAGGGTTTGAGCCCTGTGGTGGCCATTGAGCAAAAGACCACCAACAAGAATCCGCGCTCCACGGTTGGCACCGTTACGGAGATTAACGACTTCCTGCGACTGCTCTATGCGCGTGCTTCAAGGGCCTACTCGCCCAACACCGGCGAGGAGATGGTCCACTACACCGACGAACAGATTATCGCCCTGATAGAGGAGAACTTTGCGGGCCACAAAATCGCCCTGCTGGCTCCGGTGGTCAAAGGTCGTAAGGGCCATTATAGGGAACTCTTTGAGGGCTTTGCCAAGCGAGGTTTTTTGCACGTGAGAGTGGATGGCGTGGTGCAGGAGATTACCTCCGGAATGAGGCTCGACCGCTACAAAACCCACACCATTGAACTTGTTGTAGATAGGCTCATTGTGGGCGAGAGCGACCACGACCGCCTCACCAAGAGCCTCAAGGAGGCGATGCGACAGGGCAAGGGTACAATCTCGGTCTACGACTTTGAGGCCGACGTGGCACGCTACTACTCACGCCACCTGATGTGCCCCACCACGGGCGTATCCTTCGACGAGCCTGCTCCCCACACCTTCTCCTTCAACTCCCCACAAGGGGCCTGCCCCCACTGTGGCGGCTTGGGCGAGGAGACTATGTTCGATATGGACAAGATTATCCCCAATCCTTCGCTCAGCATAGCCGAGGGCGGACTTGCCCCAATGGCCAAACTCAAGACCAAGTGGTTCCTGGCTGTGATGGAGGGACTTGGGCGCAGATATGATTTCACCATCGACGACCCTCTGGGGTCGCTCTCGCCCGAGGCACTTTCGGCCGTACTCTATGGCGACTCGCAGGCGGTGCCGGTGGACACCCGTGCCCTCTATGGGGCCTCTTCGGGTGTGCAAATGGCTTCGTGGAGTGGCGTGGGCCACTATGTGGAGAGCAACACCGAGGAGGGAGGACGTGGCACGGGAGCCAAGTGGCTCGGCCAGTTTGTGGAACACCGCCCCTGCCGAGAGTGTGGTGGCACACGCCTTAAGAGCGATGCGCTGTGGTTTCGCGTTGCGGGCAAGAACATTGCCGAGGTGTGCGATATGAGCATTGAAGAACTCAAGGCGTGGATAGCCACGGTGCCCGAGCAGATGACCACAAAGGAGAGGGCCATCGCCAGGGAGATACTCAAGGAGATTGGCGAAAGGCTCGGTTTCCTGTGCGATGTGGGGCTCGGCTACCTCTCGCTGAGCAGGGCTTCAAGGAGCCTTTCGGGTGGCGAGAGCCAACGCATCAGGCTCGCCACGCAGGTGGGTAGCAAACTTGTGAACGTGCTCTACATACTTGACGAGCCGAGTATCGGCCTCCACCAGAGGGATAACCGCAAACTCATCCGCTCGTTGGAGAACCTGCGCGATGAGGGCAACTCGGTGATTGTGGTGGAGCACGATGAGGAGATGATGCGCTCGGCCGACTGGATTGTGGATATGGGCCCGCTGGCAGGGCGTAAGGGTGGTTCGGTGGTGGCCGATGGCACCTTTGACGACATTGTGAAGGCCGACTCGCTCACGGCCGACTACCTCGCAGGTCGCCGCCGCATTGAGGTGCCTGCGGTGCGCCGTGGGTGGAGCGAGGGCCTGCGCATTGTGGGCGCAAAGGGCAACAACCTGAAGAATGTTACGGTGGAGATTCCGCTGGGGGTGATGGTGTGCGTTACGGGCGTGAGTGGCAGCGGCAAGAGTTCGCTCATCAACGAAACGCTCAAACCCTACCTCACGCGCAAATTCTACCGTTCCTTCGACCAAGCCCTGCCGTTTGACGGCTTGGAAGGAGAGGAGCACATAGATAAGATTGTGGTGGTGGACCAATCGCCCATTGGGCGCACGCCGAGGAGCAACCCCGCCACCTATTCCAACGTCTTTGGCGACATCCGCAAACTCTTCGAAAAGACCCCCGATGCACAGGTGAGGGGCTTTGGTGCAAGCCGCTTCTCGTTCAATGTGAAGGGCGGCAGGTGCGAGGAGTGCAAGGGTGCAGGTGTGCAGACCATCGAGATGAA
Source organism: Tidjanibacter sp. (assembly GCA_017503465.1). Classification (GTDB taxonomy): domain Bacteria; phylum Bacteroidota; class Bacteroidia; order Bacteroidales; family Rikenellaceae; genus Tidjanibacter. The sequence goes on from JAFVSY010000017.1 coordinate 6,284, forward strand.
CTTCCTGCCCGATGTCTATGTTACCTGCAAGGCGTGTGGCGGCCACCGCTACAACCGCCAAACGCTGGAGGTTAAGTACAAGGGCAAGAACATTGACGAGGTGCTCAATATGACCATCAATCAGGCTGTGGAGTTTTTTGAGAGTATCCCCAATATATACGTCAAACTCAAAGCCATACGCGATGTGGGCCTTGGCTACCTCAAACTTGGCCAGAGCTGTACCACACTTTCGGGTGGCGAGAGCCAACGTATCAAACTCGCTGCCGAATTGGCCAAGAAGGAGACGGGCCGCACACTTTACATCTTTGACGAGCCCACCACGGGCCTCCACTTTGAGGACATACGCCAACTGCTGGCGGTCTTTGAGAGGCTTGTGGAGCGGGGCAACAGCGTGGTAATCATCGAGCACAATTTGGACGTAATAAAGTGTGCCGATTGGATTGTGGATATGGGCCCCGAGGGAGGTGCTGCGGGTGGACAAGTGGTCGCCACGGGTACTCCGGAGGATGTTGCCAAAGTGCCCGAAAGTTACACCGGTGCCTTTCTCAAAGAGATTCTCTGAGTGGGAAAGAGTAAAGAGTAATTAGTAAAGAGTAAATATTTTTTGCTTTGCAGCAAAAAGGCCCTTAAAGTCCTTAAGGGCCTTAAAGCCAATTGCAACGATTATCCCTGCACAACTCCTATTTTCTACTGCGGTTGCGGAATGCTTTTGGGGTTATGCCCTCGTAGCGTTTGAAGTACTGCCCGAAGAAGGATGGGTTTGGGAAGTTCAGGCGAGCCGAAATCTGCTGTATGGACATATCGGAGGTGGTCAGCAGGGTTTTGGCATAGAGCATCACCGTGCGGTTTACCCACTCCACCGGACTGCGCCCCGAGGCTTTCTTTATGACAATCGACAGATATTTTGGCGAGATGCACAACTTTTCGGCATAGAAGGGTATTTCCCTATGCTCCGTGGCGTGCTTCTCCACCAACATCAGAAACTCCTGACAAAGAGCATCTTGGCGAGAGTTGGGAGTGGTGTTGTCGGGCACTTGAAGTTGGTAGAAACTGTGTATCTCGTAGCACAACACGGCCAGTAGGTTGCGGCTTATTTCGTGATTGAAAGGGTGCTCCTTTTTGGCCCTTTTCTGCTTGAGCATTTCGCAAAGTTCGATGACGGTCTGGATTTGCTCTCCGTTGAGCGAGATTACGGGGTTGTTGGAGATGTTCACATAACTCTTGACCACATCGGTCATCTGTATGCCCATCATAAACTTTGTGTTGGCCCCGATGGCATAGCCCATAAAGTCGTCGGAGGAGGTGCCACCGAGCAGGATGGTGTTGGGTAGCAGGGTGAGCATATCGCCCTTGCGGAAGGCGTATGTGGTGCCGTTGATTACAAACGAGGCTTCGCCTCGCAGACAGATGCAGATTATGCCTGCCTGAATAAGCATAGGTTGCTCCTTGCCGGCTTGGGGTTTGTTGATGTTGTCGGCGTCAATGGTGATGCACTCAAAGAGCGAGTTGCCGAGCGAGTTGGCATCAATCGAGGGGATGTTTAGTGAGTTTTTCATATCGTATTTTTCTTTTGTGCTGTAAAAGTAACCAAAAAAATGTTGTTTTAGTATGTAGTGGTGCATTTTTTTCACGCAGCTGCGAAGTGTGAATTTTGAATTCTGCAAATTGCACCTTATATTTGTAGTATTATGGGACACTATGGAGCAGAGATATTGGCCACGCTGAAGAAGTGGTGGGGCTACGAGGGACTGCGCAACGGTCAGGGCGAGGTGATTGAGAGCGTTCTGAACGGGCGTGATACCCTTGTGCTTATGCCCACGGGCGGTGGTAAATCGTTGCTCTATCAGGTCCCCACGATGATGCGTGAGGGAGTGTGCATTGTGGTTACTCCGCTGGTGTCGCTGATGAAAGACCAGGTGGACCAACTGCGCCAGAGGGGAATGAACGCTGTGGCAATTCACGGCGGACTCTCGCCTCGCAAGATTGACATTGCGCTGGACAACTGCGTCTATGGCGATGTGAAATTCCTCTATGTGGCTCCCGAGCGACTTGCGAGTGAGCTCTTTCGTGCGAGGGTGAGCAAGATGAAGGTGTCGTTGCTGGCGGTGGATGAGGCCCACTGCATCTCCCAATGGGGCTACGACTTCAGGCCCTCCTACCTGCGTATTGCCGAACTGCGCCGCCTGGTGCCCGACACTCCGGTGTTGGCCCTCACAGCCACAGCCACCGTGCAGGTTGCCGAGGACATTATGCGCCACCTTGCCTTTGCCGAGCCCAATGTTATTCGCCACGGACTCTTGCGCCCCAACCTCTCCTATGTGGTGCGTAAGGTGGACGACAAGGTTGAACAGATGTGCCGCATACTGACCAACGTGGAGGGTAGTGCCATAGTCTATGTGCGCCTGCGAGAGAAGTGTGAGAAGGTGGCCGAGGAACTCAAGAAGAGGGGCTTTGTGGCCGAATTCTACCACGCCGGACTCTCCCACACGGAACGTGCCCTAAGGCAGGACGAGTGGCAGAAGGAGAAGATTAGGGTAATGGTGGCCACCAATGCCTTCGGTATGGGTATCAACAAGGGCAACGTGAGGGCTGTGATTCACTACGATATGTGCGACAGCCCCGAGGCCTACTACCAGGAGGCGGGCCGTGCGGGGCGTGACGGAGTGCGCAGCTATGCGGTGCTGCTGATGGATAGCTACGAGAAGGCCAATGCGCTCAAACGCCTTGAAGGGGCCTTCCCCGGTATCCCTGCCGTCAAGGAGTTATACGACAACGTCTGCTCCTCGCTGATGGTTGCCTATGGCGAGGGTGCGGGTGTGTCGTTTGTATTCAACGAATATAAGTTTGCCGAGCAACACAAGATGAGTGTGTCGGCCGTGCGCAACTGCTTCAAACTGTTGGCCCAGAGTGGCTACCTTATGCTCACCGATGAGAGCGACCACGCGGCACGTATGAGGTTTGTGGTCAGCCGCGAGGACCTCTATAATTTCAGGGAGAGCAATAGGGATGTTGAGGAGGTTATGCTCGCCATCCTGCGACAATATGAGGGCGTTTTCACCGACTTCCGCCCCATAGATATTGAGAACATTGCCTTCCACGCCCACTGCGATGAGAGCAGGGTGGTGGAGGTGCTGCGCACCTTGTGGCGCAAACACATCGTGGAGTACCGCCCGAGGGCCACAGCCCCGATGGTTATGTTCCTGTGTGATAGGGTTCCGAAGGGGGATGTGTTCGTCGCCCCAGAGGTCTACCGTATGCGCAAGGAGTCGGCCAAGGTGCGCTTGGAGGCGATGTTGAACTATGCAGCACAAGACGATGATGGGTGCCGCAGTCGCTTCCTGCAACAATATTTTGGCGAAGAGGGGGCCACCGAGTGCGGAGTGTGCGACCTCTGCATAGAACGCCGCCGAGAGGGGCGACTGTCGCCTGCGAGAGAGGAAGAGATTGCTCGCACCGTTAGGGAGGAGATAGCCCTCAATGGGAGCGTTGAGGCCTCGGTGCTGGCTCGGAAAATAAATGTAGCCCCTGCGGATATTGCCCGTGTGGTGGAAAAACTCACTGCCGAGGGCGAAATTTGTAGCGTTGGGGGCGGATTTGTCAAGAAGAATAGGTAATTTTGTGGCCGTGAAAGAGTATCGTAGCAACATAACACCCGATGAGATTAAGGAACTACCTGTGGTGGGCTTTGAGGGACGTATCGAGATTGTCGATACACCCGAGAAACTCATCAAGGCTTGTGAACACCTGATGTCGTGCAGAGTGATTGGCTTCGACACCGAAACACGCCCATCCTTTAAGGCGGGAGTGAGTTACAACGTGTCGTTGGTGCAACTCTCCACCGATGAGGTTTGCTACCTTGTGCGCCTCTGCTCGGTGCGTATGGAGAGGCCCCTGTTGCGCTTGTTGGAGAGCAATGAGGTGCTGAAGGTGGGTGTGGATGTTGTTGGCGATGTGCGCAATCTCAACAAACTGCGCCACTTCCGTGCAGGCGGGTTTGTGGAGTTGCAGAAGGAGGTTGAGGCCTTTGGCATTGAGGACAAGAGCCTGCGCAAGATGGCGGCCATAATTCTCGGCGTGGGTGTGAGCAAAGCCCAGAGGTTGAGCAATTGGGAGGCCAAGGAGATGACCACCGCCCAAATGCGCTATGCAGCCACCGATGCGTGGGTGTGCCTGAAGATGTTTAGGGCACTTTTTCCCGATGAGCACTTCACTCCCCACACACCTGCGGCCCTGATGGATGCGCCCACAGCGGAAGCCGATGCAACCCCTTCACCGACAGGTAAGCACCGCCGCCACCGCCCACATAGAGGTGGTCGCAAGAGAACGAAAACAACACAATCACCCCAAGGAGAATGATTAAGAAACTAATGCTCAAACGTGGCAAGGAGGAGTCCTTGATGCGCCACCACCCGTGGGTATTTTCGGGTGCCATACACTCTGCCGACCAGCCCTTGGAGGAGGGCGAACTGGTGGATGTCTACTCCCACGACAACCAATTCATCGCCCGAGGCCACTGCCAGGTGGGCTCCATAGCTGTGAGGGTGCTCACCTTCGAACAGGAGGCGATTGATGCGGCTTGGTGGGCAGGGCGCATAGCCTCGGCCTACGAGGTGCGCAGGGCGTTGGGACTGACCGACAACCCGCAGACCACCTGCTACCGCCTTGTTCACGGCGAGGGCGACAACCTGCCGGGCTTGGTTGTGGACGTCTATGGCACCACGGCTGTGGTGCAGTGCCACAGCGTTGGTATGTACCTCTCGCGCAAGGAGATTGTGGAGGCATTGAGGGAGTGCTATGGCGAGAGGCTTACGGCCATCTACGACAAGAGCGCACAGACACTGCCCTACAAGGCCGACCTCGGAGCCGAAGATGGCTACCTTTGGGGCCACGGCAAGGGCGAGGAGGTTGTGCTGGAGGGCGGCCACAAGTTTGCTGTCAATTGGGCCAAGGGCCAAAAGACAGGCTTCTTCATCGACCAGAGGGCCAACCGAGAGTTGGTGGGCCGCTATGCCGCAGGGCGCAACCTGCTCAACACGTTTTGCTACACGGGAGGCTTTTCGATTTATGGCCTTGCTGGTGGCGCAAGGAGCGTAACGAGCGTGGATAGTAGCGCACTGGCGGTGGAACTTGTGGAGCGCAATGTGGCTCTCAATTTCCCCGAGGGCGCACCCCACAAGAGCGCAGCGATGGACACCTTCGATTTTCTCCGCACGGTGGAGGAGGGCGAGTATGATATGATGATTTTGGACCCACCTGCGTTTGCCAAACACCACAAGGTGCTGGGTAATGCCTTGCAGGGCTACAAGAGGCTCAATGCGAGGGCTATGGAGAAGATTGCCCACGGAGGTATTCTCTTCACGTTCAGCTGCTCGCAGGCGGTGAGCAAGGAGCAATTCCGCTTGGCGGTCTTTTCGGCAGCGGCCATTGCGGGGCGCAAGGTGCGCATACTTCACCAACTGACCCAACCCACCGACCACCCGATAAATATCTACCACCCCGAGGGCGAGTACCTCAAGGGCCTTGTGCTCTACGTGGAGTAGGAGTGGGAAGATTGAGAAACAAAAATGGTTGTCTGAAAAACAGACAACCATTTTTTTGTGCGCTTACTACAATGGGACCTAAAAATTCTTGCCGAAACTCACATAGAGTCCTCCGAGAGGGTGCTCGTTGGTGCCGCTTGCCAACACCGAGAGCGGACCGAGCGAAGTGTGGTAGGTGTATTTCAGACCAAAACCCAAAAGGTCGTTGTCGAGGTTGAACATATCCCAAAAGTTGTCGTTCTGCACGGCGTAGTTGGCCACAGCCGAGATGGTGTGGTGCTTGAAAATCTCATACCTCGCCTCGGCCGAAGCCACCATCACCGAGTTGTCGAACAACTCCACGTGTTGGATGCCCACAAAGGGCATTTGTTGGTCCATATATCGGCCCGGCAACACTCCGCCCATACAGTTCTGATAGGGGTAGGTGGGCTTGGGACCGATGAGCGTGCGCCCATAGATTGAGCCGATGAAGGTGAGTGGCCCCTGCCAGGGGGTGAGGGCGGTCATCACTTTGTACTGCACCGAGTGGAACGGAGCGTGGCCCTCCACCTCCAGACCATTGGTGGTGTGGAGTGTGTAGTTAGCCTCCAACGACCAACCCTTGTGGGGCATATAGAAGTCGTCCAGACTCTCGTAGTGTCCCTCAAAGTTGTAGTTTATGTATCCTCCCGACTGAGCCTCTGCAAGCACTCCCGAAGGAGTGGGGTAGAGCGACTTGTGGAAGTCGAAGAAATCATATTCCACTCCCAGACTCATATTGAAGTTGCGCAGATAGATATCCGAGAAACGTACCGCAACGTTGTGTTGGTTGAAATTGGCGGTGTTGGTCCTGATGTCGTTCTTGTAGAAGGTAAAGTCGTGATACTGATACTTGTAGGCAAAGGTGAAGTTGCCGAAAAACACCCTGCTGCTGGATGCACTCAACTGCACATAGGGGCTTTGGCTCAGACGTGTGGTGAGGGCAAACTTGGGCTTGAAGTAGTTGCCGAGCATTGTCATCTCGGTGCCGAGCAGCAGAGAGGCCAACTCCTGCGAGTCGAAACGGAAACCAACGTGTACCGAGGCGTTCTCCTTTTCGTTCACACCGATGACGAGTTCGTAGGGAGCTCGGTTGTTCAGACTGTAGCGCACAAACTCAAAACCACCCACATTGCGCACCTCTTCAATGTGCTTGTTGAACTCCTTGCGGGTAACGGTGGAGTAGGGGCGCAAGCCGAGGTGGCGGTTAATCATCTCCTGCTCCGACTTGTTGAACCCTCGGAAGGTGATGGGGCCGATGTAGAGTTTGGTGTCGCTGGAGTAGTGCCTTTGTCGCTTGGGGGGCATATATCCCTCGGGCAGGCCAATCTTTTTGCGCAACTCCTGCAACCCCACTCGGTGTTTGTCGGCCTCCTTCTGACCCCTCAGGATGAGCGAATCTACAGTCTCGGCATTGAAACTTGCGGCCGTGTATGGGGCAATTTCGGGGTGCATATAGTAGTCGCACGAGGCGAGGTTGGCTTCGTACTTATCCCTGCCGAGGAAGGTGGTGAGTTGCTCAAATATGAGCACCATATTCTCCAAGTCGTCATCGGTGCGTAGTCCATCGGCAAGGTCCACGCCAATGACAATCTCGGCTCCCATATCCCTCACGACATCCACAGGGAAGTTGTTGTAGACACCGCCGTCTACAAGGAGCATATCCTTGTATCTCACGGGCTTAAAGACGCCCGGAATGGACATACTCGCACGTATGGCAATGGGAAGGCTCCCTCCACGGGCCACATACTCGCTGCCGGTGTTCATATCGTAGGAAACGCTGGCAAAGGGAATGGGCAGGTCATCAAAGGAGTCCATCTGCTGATAGCCGAGCAGTCGCTCGTTGAGTTCGTCCATAAACTTGTCGCCCCTGACTATGCCGCTGGGGAGCGAGATATCCTCGGCCGAGAGCACGGCGTCAAACATATAGGCGTCATCTTTGTGCTTATCTTTGAGCAATTGCTTGGAACGCTCGTTGCGGTCGGTGAAGATGTTAAACCAGTTCATCGAGGTGAAGAGTTCCTCAATCTCCTCCACGGTGTAGCCCACCGAGTAGAGTCCACCGATGATGGAGCCAATGCTGGTGCCGGCGATGTAGTCGATGGGGATACCCGCCTCCTCAATGGCTTTGATTACGCGCAACTGGGCGGCACCCTTTGCGCCACCTCCGCTCAACACAAGGCCCACGCTTTTGCGACCCGGTGCGGCGGGGTCGTCCACGGTTTTCTTTGGTGCAGCACCCACAGATAGGGGTGCCACAACCATAGCCACAACTGCTATTGTGGCCAATAAATATGTCCCAATCCGTTTCATAATATTTGTGGTTTTAGCAGTCAGCTAAGAGGGATTTGCCTAATCCCGAAAGTTGTAGCGATTTGTTGGTCCAAATCTACTCGTAGTTGCCCGATTTGAGCATCGAAACCTCCTTCTCGGTCAAGAAACGCCATTCGCCACGTTTGAGCTTTTGTTTGGTGAGGCCGGCAAAATATACCCTGTCGAGTTTGCCCACCTTGTAGCCCACGTGCTCAAACATACGCCTTACGATACGGTTGCGGCCGGAGTGAATCTCAATGCCCACAGCGTTTTTGCTCTTGGGGTCCTCCACGTAGCAGATGTCGTCGGCGGCGATGTCGCCATCCTCAAGGGTGATGCCGAGGATGAGTCGCTCCATATCGGCCCTTGTGAGGTGCTTGTCCAGACTCACTTGGTAGATTTTCTTCTTTTCGTAGGTAGGGTGGGTGAGCTTCTTGGCAAGGTCGCCATCGTTGGTCAGCAGCAACACGCCCACACTATTCTTGTCCAAACGGCCCACGGGGTAGATGCGCTCCGTGCAGGCGTTCTTCACGAGGTCCATCACGCTCTTGTCGGCGTGGGGGTCATCAAGGGTGGTAACAAAGCCTTTGGGCTTGTTCATCACGATGTAGACCTTCTTTTCGTTCTGTATCTGCTTGCCGTTGTAGCAAATGGTGTCGTTCTGGTGAACTTTGGTGCCCAACTCGGTAACCACCACGCCATTGACGGTGATTTGCCCCGAGGAGATATATTCATCGGCCTCCCTGCGCGAGCAAATGCCCGACATTGAGATGTAGCGGTTCAGACGAATTTCGCCCTCAATCTTGGGTGCTGCATAGGAGGGGTAGTTCTCCAACGTGTACTCGTTTGCGGTGTTCACAAAGGTCTTGGGGCCTTTGGGCGCACGCTCGCCGGCGAACTTGCCGCCACCATTCTTGGGCGCAAAACCGCCCTTACTGCGTGGTGCAAAACCACCTCGGTTGCCTGCGCCGCCCTCAAACTTGCGTTGACGGGGGCGGAAACCACCCTCGCGGTTGAAGCCCTCCTCACGGTTGAAATCACGCTCGGTGCGGGGCTGGTAGTTGTCGGCACGATTGAAATTGCGCTCGCGATTGTAGGGCGTGGCGGAACGCTCCTCGCGGTTGAAACTGCGCTCCTTGTTGAAGCCTCCCTCTCGGTTGAAATTGCGCTCGCCACGGGGCTGGTAGCCATCCTTGTTGTAGCCGCCCTCGCGGTTGAAGTTGCGTTCCCTGTTGTAGCCACCCTCACGACTATATGAGCCCTCGCGGTTGAAATTGCGCTCCCTATTGTAGCCACCCTCGCGGTTGTAGCCACCCTCGCGGTTGTAGCCACCCTCGCTACGCTCCGAGCGGCCATAGGAGCCACCTCTGTTATAGTTGTTGTTATTGCGGTCGATTAGTTTGTTGTCGCGTGTGAAGTTGGGGTTGAACGAACGCCTTTCGCCACTCTCCTCACTCCTCGGTGTGCGTTGGCTGTGGGATGAGGTGGAATAGAGTGCTTGGGGTTTTGTGGTGCGACTGCGTTTGTCTTTGGTGAAAGTTTTGTAACTCTCTTCGCTTTCAGAGTGTGCCCTCACGGGGAAGTCTGCTGTTTTCATTTTGTTGGAAAGAATGATAAAAATATATGTATATGTTGCTACAAAGGTATTTCTTTTTCTCGATAGTTGTTCGCACAAAACCAAAAAAAATGCCGTTTTGCTCCTCGGTGTGCAAAATTTATCGTGGGCTTGGGACTATATAACGCAGAAAAGGCACCGGTCAGTATCTCTGCCAATGCCTTTTTTTGTGTGGAGCTGGGGGGAGTCGAACCCCCGTCCAAACAGTTTGCCTGAAAGTTTTCTACACGCTTAGTCGCCACTTAATCCTCCTACCACGGCCCGGAGGGCAACACCCAAACCGTGTCCCAGTTCCGCTTAAGTTTCGCCCTATGGTCGGAACATCCCTCGGGCTATCTTCTCATTGATGATACTCCATATACCGTAGCACAAGAAGCGGGTGCCTACAGCGGAGTACTCGTTTCCGCACCAGCCTTGGGCGCAGAAATTAAGCCAATTAACTCGGTTAATTAAGCAGCGAGTGCGTAGCTATTATTGCCATTTAATTGTTTGAGCGTTGAGATTAACGAGCCCCCACACAAAGCTCGGCGTGCTTACCGACCTGCATACCCTGCTGTCAAAACCGGTCAGCCCCTGTCGGAAATCGGCCACAAAGATACTAAAATGAATTGAGAATTGAAAATTGAGAATTGAGAATTACTCCTCCCCTAAGTTAGGGGAGAGTGATTTGAAAGGCAGAAAGGGCA
>JAFVSY010000018.1 GCA_017503465.1 Tidjanibacter sp.
GGAACTCGCCTATCGAAGTGCGGTGCAAAATTCACCCGCAATCTGCGTTTTTTAGTTGCCTTGTTCGCAAAGAAATTTAATCCTCACCAAACGAATTTCTTCTTCAGAGTAGTCGCCACCGAGTTCCTCCATAGCATCATCTAAACTATCGCTCTCGGCATCCTCCTTGAAGTAGAGGTATATATCCTCGGCCTTGTCCTCGTCCACCACCTGGTTGATGTAGTAGTCGATATTGAGCCTTGTGCCGGAGTAGACAATGGATTCAATCTCGCTCAGCAACTCCTCCATTTCAAGATGTTTAGCACCAGCGATGTCCTCAAAGTCCATCTTACGGTCAATGCTCTGAATGATAAAGACCTTGTTGCCACTCTTGTTCACCACACTCTTTACGACCATATCCTGCGGGCGGATAATCTCCTTCTCCTCCACATAGGCCTTGATGAGTTTCACAAAGTCCTCGCCAAACTTCTTCGCCTTGCCGGCACCCACACCGCTGATGTTTTGCAGTTCCTCAATGGTGATGGGATACTGCACCGACATATCCTCTAGTGAGGGGTCTTGGAAGATTACAAATGGGGGCAGGTCGTGTCGCTTGGCCACCTTGCGGCGGAGGTCCTTGAGCATAGCAAATAGTTCCTCGTCGGCAGCGCCACCACCCTTGCCAAGGTTGGCTGCCGCAGCATCTTCCTCCTGTTCCTCATCGTAGTTGTGGTCAAGAGTTATGGTTACGGGATAGGGTTTGTCGAGGTAGGCCTCGCCCTTGGCACTGATTGAGAGCAGACCATAGTTTTCTATATTCTTGTCTATGAGGCCCTCAATCTGTCCCTTGCGGATGACTGCGCCCCAAAACTTATCGTCCTGCTCGGCACCAATGCCAAACCACTCACTCTTGTGGTGGTTGTAGGACTTAATGAGGGCGTTGTTCTTACCCAACAACAGAGATACAATATAGTCGCTCTTGAACTTGCCACCCACACCTTCCAGCACTTCCAGCACCGTACACATAGCCTTCTGGGCGTTGATTTTAGGCTTGGGATTGAGGCAGTTGTCGCACGCACCGCAGTTGTCCTCGCCATACTCCTCACCGAAGTAGTGGAGCAGCGACTTGCGGCGACAGATGGAGCTCTCGGCATAAGAGACCGTTTCGAGCAACAGCAAGCGACCAATCTCCTGCTCGGCCACCGGCTTGCCCTGCATAAACTTCTCCAACTTCTGGATGTCCTTATAACTATAAAAGGTAATGCACCTACCCTCGCCACCATCACGGCCCGCACGGCCCGTCTCTTGATAGTAGCCCTCGAGGCTCTTGGGGATGTCGTAATGGATGACATAGCGCACATCGGGCTTGTCGATACCCATACCGAAGGCAATCGTGGCCACAATCACATCGGCCTGCTCCATAAGGAAAGCGTCTTGATTGGCCGCCCTCGTTGCGGCATCCATACCTGCGTGGTACGGCAGAGCCTTGATGTTGTTGGCCACAAGCAACTCGGCCAATTCCTCCACCTTCTTGCGCGAGAGGCAGTAGATGATGCCGCTCTTCCCCTCGTTCTGCTTGATGTAGCGAATGATGTCGCGGTTCACGTCGTGCTTGGGGCGCAGCTCGTAGTAGAGGTTGGGGCGGTTGAAGGAGGACTTGAAGACCTTGGCATCCATCATACCGAGGTTTTTCTGAATGTCGAGTTGCACTTTGGGGGTCGCCGTGGCGGTCAGTGCGATGATTGGGGCACGCCCGATGTCGTTCACAATGGGGCGTATGCGCCTATACTCCGGTCGAAAGTCGTGGCCCCACTCCGAGATGCAGTGGGCCTCGTCAATGGCATAGAAGGAGATTTTGATTTTGCGCAGGAACGACACGTTCTCCTCTTTGGTTAGTGATTCGGGAGCAAAGTAGAGGAGTTTGGTCTTGCCGGCCAACACGTCGTTTTTAACCTGCGTGACGGCCGCCTTGTTGAGCGAGGAGTTGAGAAAGTGGGCAATACCCTCCTCCATACTGAAGGTGCGCATAGCATCCACTTGGTTTTTCATCAGTGCAATCAGGGGCGAGATGATGATGGCCACGCCATCCATCATCAGTGCCGGCAACTGATAGCAAAGGCTCTTGCCGCCGCCGGTGGGCATCAACACGAAGGTATCGCCACCTGCGAGCACATTTTTAATTACTCCCTCTTGGTTTCCTTTGAAGGAGGAGAAGCCGAAATACTCCTTTAACTTGCTCAATAACAAATCGTCTTGTACTCCCTTTTCCATATTCAAAATCACTTACTTGCGCAATTCACAATATAAAGATACTGATTTTTTCGAAAAATGCACTAACTTTGTGGAAAATTTTTTGAAAAAATGAGATTATACACTTCCGAACTGGTCAAGAAATACAAGAGCCGCACGGTGGTAAACCACGTTTCCATCGATGTTAATCAAGGTGAGATTGTTGGTTTGCTGGGCCCCAATGGTGCTGGCAAAACAACAACCTTCTATATGATTGTGGGCTTGGTCAAACCCAACGACGGTCGCATCTTTGTGGAGGAGAACGGCATTTCTACCGAAATTACCAAGCTACCCGTCTACAAACGTGCTCAAATGGGCCTCGGCTACCTACCACAGGAGGCCTCGGTGTTCCGCGGTATGACCGTGGAGGAGAACCTCAAGGCTGTGTTGGAGATGACCGACTACTCCAAGGAGTACCAAAGGGAGCGAGTGGAGAGCCTCATTGAGGAGTTCCGCTTGCAGAAGGTGCGTAAGAATAAAGGTATACAGCTTTCTGGTGGCGAGCGTAGGCGCACGGAGATTGCGCGCGCTGTGGCTATCAACCCCAAATTCATCCTGCTTGATGAGCCCTTTGCAGGTGTGGACCCCATCGCTGTGGAGGACATTCAGAGCATTGTAGCCACGCTGAAGGATAAAAACATAGGTGTAATCATCACCGACCACAACGTGCACGAAACGCTCTCCATTACCGACCGTACCTACCTCCTTTTTGAGGGACGTGTGCTGAAGGCCGGTAGTGCCCAAGACCTCGCCGAGGACGAAGAGGTAAGGCGCGTGTACCTCGGTCAGGACTTCAAACTCGACCGATAAGTGTACAAAAGTGCAATTTTGCTCGCAATTTTGAATTTTGAATTTTGAGTTTTGAATTTTATTCGTATATTTGCGGGCTAATTTGAGGCACCTATGAGCATAAACAAGGACTACGTCATCCCTTTTAAGGGCTACAAAGTGGGCGTTCACGAGTTGGAGTTTCCGATTGACAACGCACTTTTGGAGGCTGTTGGGGACGAGGAAATGATTGGAGCCGAGGCTGTTGCGAAGGTTACTATGACAAAGGGAGCGAATATGCTCACGTTGGATGTGGTAGTCAGTGGCGAGGTGAAGGTGGAGTGCGACAGGTGCTTGGACGAGCTCCGACTGCCGGTGGAGATTGAAGATTCGCTGGTGGTTAAGTTCAGCGAAGATGAGGTTGATTTCGACGGCGAAGTGCTGTGGCTCAACCCTTCGGATGGAGAGTTGGACCTCGCAAGATGGCTCTACGAAACGGTGCTGTTGGCACTTCCCTACCAGAGGGTGCACGAGTCGCTTGAGGAGTGCAATCCGCAGATGGTCGCAAGGTTCCAAATCGTTAGCGAAGAGGAGTTTGACCGCATCGCTGAGCCCACGGGCACAATGGCCGAGGGAGAGATGGCAGAGAAGCTGGCAGCCCTCAAACGCCAAATGGAAGAGAAAGAGAATTAGAAAAATATAAACACATAAAAATAGAATAATTATGGCACATCCTAAACACAAGGTTTCGTCCACCAGAAGAGACAAACGCAGGACTCACTACGTTGCAGCAGTTCCCACCGTGGCTGTTTGCTCCAATTGCGGCTCGCCCGTTCAGTACCACCGTGTATGCCCCGAGTGTGGCTTCTACCGTGGTAAACTCGCAATCGAGAAAAAAGCGGAGTAAAACGCAATGCGTAGTTTGCGCATAGGCATAGATGCAATGGGTGGCGACTTCGCCCCCGAAGCTGTTGTTAAGGGTGTGGTGCAGTCTATTGAGCTGCTCCAACCTACAACACAGGTGGTGCTGTTTGGCGACAGGGAGCGCATTAAGCAACTTCTCGCTACCGAGGGCTATGAGGGTAGTCGCATAGAGATTGTCCCCACGACCGAGGTTATAACAATGCACGACCACCCTGCCAAAGCCTTCCAAACCAAGCCCGACTCGAGTGTTCGCAAGGGCTTCGAGTGGCTAAAGGCTGGTAAGATTGACGGCTTTGCAAGTGCCGGTTCTACCGGCGCGATGATGGCCGGAGCAATGCTGACCGTTGGTGTAACCGAGGGCGTTATTCGTCCTGCCGTGTCGGCTGCAATAGCCAATGTGAGAGGTGGTTACACACTCCTGCTGGATGTTGGTCTGAATGTGGACTGCAAGCCGGAGGTACTCGCACAGTATGGTCTGATGGGTAGCATCTACGCCAAAGACCTTTGGGGCCTTGAGAACCCCAAAGTGGGCCTTCTCAACATTGGTGAGGAGGAGAGCAAGGGTAATGCAGCGAGCAAGGCGGCCTACCAACTGTTGGCCCAAACGGAAGGTGTCAACTTCGTGGGCAACATCGAGGGTAAGGACTACTTCACAGGCAAGGCAGACGTTATCGTTTGCGACGGCTTTATGGGCAACGTGCTCCTGAAGATGTCGGAGAGCCTGCGCTACATTGCCAAAGCGCTAAAAATTGAGGATGAGTTCCTCGACAATCTCAACTACGAGATTAAGGGTGGCACCCCTGCATTGGGTGTAAATAGTGTGGTTATCGTTGGCCACGGTAGCAGCACAGTGTTGGCCCTGCGTAATATGGTCCACCAGACCGAGTTGAGTATTCAGGCCGGCTATGCCGAGGACATCCGCAAAGCCTTCGCTCCCGCAGAGGAGGCTTAAGAAAAAATAAGGCCGCAAGGCCGATTGGTTCCATAGTTCAACGGATAGAACGACAGTTTCCTAAACTGTAAATCTGGGTTCGATTCCCGGTGGGACTACAAGAGAAGCGACCCGCTCACCAAAGAGCAGGTCGCTTTTGTTTTTGTATCTAAGGGGCAGAAAGAGCAAGAAAGGGCAGGAAGGGAAACACCACACTCCCTAAACTCACTAAATTCCCTAAATTCACCCAACTCCCTAATCAATTGGCTAACGGCCAAACGAATAAGCCACTCCAAGACGCAGTTGGTGATAGGGCCAATCGTAAAGTCCACCCTGATACATCATTCGCAACTGAATGTGGCCAAGGTCGTAGCCCACCGAGGCCTTCACGCTCATCGGGCAGTCGCCATCGCCCTCCCAACCTATGTAGCCACCATAGGTGGTGGCGAGGGTAAGTCGGCCGTGGGTGTAGGAGGTCATCAGGCCATACATCACAGCATCGTTTTGCCTACCATTGTCGGTCTGCCAGCAGAGGAAACCGCTGCTCACCGCCGTGCGCACGCTCCTACCGCCACCCAGCGAAAACTCCCTACCTGCGGCTACATCAAAGAAGTAGCCCGGAGCATCGTAGCACCTACCCTCGGCAAAGCGGTTGGCCGAAGCGGTTTTGAGCACTGTGCGAGCCACGAGGTCGATGTTGTGTGCCTTCTGCGTGAGCAGGCTAATGTCGGCCGACACATAGACATCGCCCGAATCGAAGCCCTCCAAATCGCCCTTGTGGGGCAGTCGCCTGTCGGCATTAACCTCGGCCGAGGTGTGGAAATACTCCACGATAGGCATCCACACCGTGAGGTTGGCACGGGGTGTAAAGAGAGGTATGGTCAGTCGGGTGAAGATGTTGGTGGTGAGGTCATCGGCAAGATTGCCCGTGGTGGTACCCACAAAGCCATCCACATAGAACTCCACCTTGAGGTGTTCGCTGGTACGCCCATCGAGCATATCGGGAATGGGGAAGGCATTGGGGCCGAAGTAGGCAGGACCTATTTGGGAGGGGATGCTCAAGTTGGGCTTCTCGATGGGGGTTTGTGCCGACACGCTACCCACCGAAAGCAGGCACACCACACAAGCCACACAGGCCAAACGGCCTATCGCAGGTTTCTTCACTCTCCTCACTTCTATCAAAAATGTCGTATTCGGCCACAAATGTAGATAATTTTTCGCCAACATTCGCCTTTGTGGGCCAATTATTTGGCACAAAGTTTGCGAAAGAGGGGAACGATGTTAATTATTGATTTGCCTTCAATGATATTCATTTTTTCCTCAAAGCGAACAACCAACAAAATATAAGCGTAAATTTGGAGTTGAAAAGGCAAGCGCACTCCCCCACTACTCCCCGACACAGTGGCTTTGGGCACGCGCCACACACACATTACCAATGAATTTAGAATAGCGATTATGGGAAAAGAACAAGCATCAAGAATCCAAACTTCCATCCTGAATGGAGTAGAAAAAAAGGCCCTCGTATGGCTCGCCCACAGGCAACCACGTTGGATGACCTCCGACATTCTCACCTACATCGGAGTGAGTGGTGCAATCATCTGCGCCATCGGTTTTGCACTTTCGAGCATTAACATAAACTTCCTCTGGCTCTCCTCGCTGGGCCTTGTCATCAATTGGTATGGCGACAGCTTGGACGGCACCCTGGCGAGGGTTAGGAATACCCAAAGGCCCACCTACGGCTTTTTCATCGACCACACCATCGACGCACTGACTATCACGGTGATGTGCGTGGGCGCGGGCCTCTCGCCAATGCTGCGTCTGGAAGTTGCTCTGTTTGTGCTCGTTGCCTACCTCATTCTCTCCATCTACACCTACATCTGCACCCTTGTCAAGGAGGAGTTCCGACTGACCTACGGCAAACTCGGCCCCACCGAGTTCCGACTGATTGTCATCATCGTGAATACCCTCTTTATCTACACCCCTTGGCGACACCGCACCTACATCGTTGGTGGCGAGGAGTTCGGCATTTTCGACCTCATTGGTGCAGCCATTGCGCTCATCATCTTTGTGATGCACCTTGTGCAGTGGTTCCACGACCGCAAGGAACTCTCGCTTAAAGACCCAGCAA
>JAFVSY010000019.1 GCA_017503465.1 Tidjanibacter sp.
AACTGGCCAAGAACTTTGGCGAGGAGTTGGTGGGTGCAATGCACGGCGAGGAGCAGTTCTACACCCTTGAGAATGAGGTGCTGACGATGACCATCTCCTCGTTGGGTGGTAAGATTAGCGATGTGAGCCTCAAGGAGTATAAGAAGTATGCCAAAGACGGCAACGGCCCCCAAGTGAAGATGTTTGACCCCGAGAGCGTTAAGTTTGACCTGGGCTTCTACCTTCGCAAAGGCTACAACGAGTCGAAGATTAACACCGAGGGCTACTACTTCACCACCGAGGGTGTGCAGACCGTTGTGGATGCCGAAGGTAACACTCTCCAGAGGTTGGTTATGAGCCTGCCGATGGGTGAGGGCGCTGCCTTGCAGATGATTTACACCCTGCGCCCCAACGACTATATGGTTGATTATGACGTGAGGTTTGCCGGTATGGGCCAGTGGATGCAGACCGTGCCTGCCTTTGACATCACTTGGAACAACACCTCCTATCAGAACGAGAAGGGATACAAGAACGAAAATATGTACACCACACTTTCCTATCGTTTTCCCGACGAGAGGAAGGTTGAAAAACTTGGTATTGCCGAGATTGGCAAGCGTGGCGGTGGTGGCAGCCAGAGCAAGAACATCACCACCGAGTTTGAGTGGTTTGCCTTCCAGCAGCAGTTCTTCTCGTCGATTATGATTGCCCCCGAGGGCTTCAGCAATGGCGAGTTGGGCTTCGACACCTACAAACCCGGCAGTGGCTACATCAAGGACTACAAGGCCGCAGTGAGTGTGCCCTTTGATGACAACAAGGAGACCTACAACTTCAAGTTCTACTTTGGTCCCAACAAGTTCTCGTTGCTGAAGGAGTATGATTTGGGCTTGGAGAAGATTGTACAACTTGGTGGTAAACTCGTTAGTTGGGTGAACAGGTGGATTGTGATTCCCGTGTTTGACTTGTTGAGCAAATTCATTGGTAGCTATGGACTTATCATCCTGCTGCTGACGCTCTTCATCAAACTGCTCATATTCCCCCTCACCTACAAGTCCTACCTCTCCTCGGCCAAAATGAGGGCTCTCAAGCCGGAGATTAGCGCCATCCAGGCCAAATATCCCAAGGCACAGACCGACCAGAACGAGATGATGAAGAGCCAGCAGGCCACAATGGAACTCTACAAGAAATATGGCGTGAGCCCGATGGGTGGTTGCTTGCCTATGCTCATCCAGATGCCTATTCTGATTGCGATGTTCCGCTTCTTCCCAACCTCAATCGAGTTGCGTGGCGAGAAATTCTTGTGGGCCGAGGACCTTTCGACCTACGATAGTGTGCTGAACCTGCCCTTCAATATTCCGTGGTATGGCGACCACGTGAGCCTCTTTGCACTGATTATGGCCGCTACGCTGTTCATCTACTCGAAGATTAACTACGAGCAGACCGCAAGTGCAGGTCCCCAGATGGCGGGTATGAAGTTTATGACGGTGTGGATGATGCCCATTATGATGCTGATGTGGATGAACAACTACGCAAGTGGTTTGTGCTACTACTACTTCCTCTCGCAGATGGTAACCATCGCCCAAACCTACATTATCCGCCTGACCGTTACTGACGAGAAATTGCGTGCGAAGATGGTTGAGAATGCCAAGAAGCCCAAGAAGAAGAGCAAATGGCAACTTCGCTTGGAGGAGGCTCAACGCCAACAGCAGGCAATGATTCGTGAGCAGGAGAAACGCCAAAGGTCATCGAAACGATAGCCCGAGGGCGATATGATAGAAAAGGGTGTCGAAATGTTCGACACCCTTTTTTTGTGTGCCAAGGGGGCTTTTTAGGGAGTTTAAGGAGATTAAGGAGTTTA
>JAFVSY010000020.1 GCA_017503465.1 Tidjanibacter sp.
GTTAAAAGGAATTGAATTGAACTTGCGAAGTCTTTAAGACTTCGTGCTTTCTGCATTCTTTTTCTCTCTTAAAAACCAATAAATCAAAGAACCTTTTTCAGTTGCCCCACCCTCGGGCGAGGCGCTAAAAAAATCGCCGCTTTTTCAGAGGCGAACGTGGGTACAAAGGTATGACCTTTTTTTGTAACCACCAAATTTTTTAGAACTTTTTTTTGCTTTTCTTCTCTCCCCTCTACTTGCGCCGAGGTTATTTCCGAATTGCGGATGCAAAGGTAGACACTTTTTTCAAACCTGCAAGCGTTTTGCTGAAAAAAATTGCAAAAAAATTTACACCTTTTCGCAATGCGCTGATTATCAGCCCGATTGTTTTTGAGCAAAGTTTTGGGACATTGTTGGGGGACGAGCAGAAAGGGCAGAAAGGGCAGAAAGGGAATAATAAGAATGATAAGAATGATAAGCCGCAATCACCAATCCCCAACCATCAGCCACCAACTTCTCTATTCTCTATTCTCTGTACTATCGTTTTCACAATTCCTATTATATATAATATAGGTATATGCGGTCGAATGGGGGCGGATGTTCCATTTGTAATATTTTTGTGTATATTTGCCGTGCCACAGCAAACACAAACTTAAATTGGTATGATTGGAAAACTTCTACTCATTGTATTCTATCTACTTGCTCCCGCAATGGTGTTGTGGGTGTGCCGTAAGGTGAAAGTGCTGAACAAGATTGGCCCCGTGCTGACACTCTACATCTTGGGTGTGATTATCGCCAACCTACACATCGTGCCTGAGGATTGCAAGGCAATTCAGAAAACCCTGCAAGACGTGATGATTCCCCTTGCCATACCGATGATGCTCTTTGGTTGCAACTTCAAGAACTTCAAGGCGGGGGTTACCGTGAGGGCCTTCATTGTGGGCATTGTTTCGGTAGCCGTGATGGTGCTGGGAGGTTTTTGGTTGCTCAAGGAGCAGCTTGGCGTGAGCGGTCCGACCATTGGTGCCACCCTCTCCGGCCAATACTCCGGTGGTGCGGGCAACTTTGCCGCCGTAAATATGATGCTCGGAGGGCAGGGCCTCAAAGGGGAGATGTTTGCTCTGGTGAGCACCTGCAACCTCATTGTGTCGTTCTTCTACCTGATGTTCCTGATGGGTGGTGGCGTGAACATTGCCCGCCGAGTGGTGCACGGAAAGAACTTCCAGGCCTACAACGACAGCATCAACGCACAGGACTTTGTGAATGATAATCCCTATAAGGATTTTGGCAAGAAGAAGAGTATCGTTCAGTTGCTCAAGGTGTTTGGCGCAGCGGTTGTTGTGGCCGTAGCCTCGCTCTTGATTAGCAACTTCTTCAAGGAGGGCACCGTAATGTTCGACCTGCTCGGTGGCGACTACTCGCTGGCGGTGATGATTTTGGTGCTGACCACCATCAGCCTACTGCTGACGGGTTTCAAGGAGGTGCGCACGTGGGATAAGAGCTTCGATGCGGGTATGTACCTCATCTACATTTTCTGCTTGGCGATGGCAATGTTGGCCGACCTTTCGCAACTCGATTGGAAGTTGGGCTTGTGGGTACTAATCTACCAGACCATCATTGTGTTTGGCTCATTGGCGTTGGGTGTGCTGCTGGCTCGCCCGTGCAAGGTGGATGCCGACAGCGCGGTCATCACCTCCGACACGTTGGTCAATTCGCCCATCTGTGTGCCTATGATTGCGGCCACGATGAAGAACAAAAACGCCATTATGGTTGGTATCACCAACGGCCTTGCGGGCTACGCCATTGGCAACTACCTTGGCTATCTGATGTTCAACCTGCTACAACTGCTGTAGGGAACACCAACCCCCTGCATAACAGCGTCATAACCATCCTGCAACGCCTGCCCACTCGGGGAGGCGTTGCTGTTTTTGGCCCCCAAATTGTTGCATTTTGGGAAAAATGACTATCTTTGACACGCCACAAGTAATTAACATAGGCCCCACCGTGGGCTGCAAAATGAACAAATTATGTTGGGTAAAATCATTCTTATCCTCTTCTACCTGCTATCGCCCGCAGTGGTTTTGTGGGCTTGCAACAGGTCGAAGATTTTGGGCAAAATCGGCCCCGTGTTGGTGCTCTATTTCTTGGGCTTCATCATCGCAAACCTCAATCTCATTCCGGCGGACTACTTCCCCATTCAGGACACCCTCTCGACCATTGCCATTCCGTTGGCACTGCCGATGATGCTCTACAGTTGCGACTTCAAGAAGTTCTCCGTGAAGACCTCGCTCAAGATTACTGTTCTCGGCGTGGTTGCGGTAGTGGTTATGGTAATCCTTGGTAACGTGCTGTTGGAGAGGCCCTTAGGGGGGGATTCGGAGGCCGCCGTGATTGGAGGAGCCATTGCCGGCAAGTGTACCGGTGGCACACCCAACCTTGCTGCTCTGAAGGTTATGCTTGATATGGACAACAACACCTTCATCATCCTCAACTCCTTCGATATGATTATCTGCTTTGTCTACCTTGTGTTCCTGATGGCCTTCGGTATCAAGTGGGCTCGCAAGGTGCTCGGCAGGGGAGCCTACACCGTGGACCAGGAGGTGAACGTGGACGAGTACACCGAAAAGAACCCCTACAAAGATTTCGGCAAGAAGAAAAGTATCATTCAGTTGCTCAAGGTGCTGTTGCTCACACTGGTGATTGTGGCAGCCGCATTTGGAGTTGCTACACTGGCCAAACGATATGATGAGAACATCTTCACCGTGGTGATGATTCTCACCCTCACCACCCTTGCACTGCTCTTCTCGCTGTGGAAGGAGGTCAAGACTTGGGACAAGAGCTACGATGCGGGTATGTATCTCATCTATGTCTTTTCCATCGTGGTTGCCTCAATGGCCAACCTGCGCACCATCGAGTTTGAGGGCACCCTCGCCATTGTGGCCTACCAAGTGTTGGCTATCTTCGGTTCGCTCTTCCTCACCATCCTGCTGGCCAAGATTTTCAAGGTGGATGGCGACACCACCATCATCACCTCCAACACCCTCATCAACAGCCCCATCTTTGTGCCGATGATTGCGGCCTCGATGAAGAATAGGGACATTGTGGTGGTTGGCGTAACCATCGGTTTGGTGGGTTATGCACTTGGCAACTACCTCGGCTTTTTGATGTACAAACTACTTTTGATATTGTAGGAACAAACACACACATATAAACGGAGAAACAGAAAAAATATGAAAAAACAGATTCTCATCACATTGGTTAGCGTGCTGCTGGCAGTTGGCGTGAGTGCGCAGACCAAAGAGGAGGTCAAGACCGGTTGGAACCTTGGCCCCCTGCCCGCAGTCAGCTACAACAGCGACCTCGGCTTCCAGTATGGCGCACTGTGCGACTTCTTCTACTTTGGCGACGGTAGCACCTACCCCACCTACCTGCACAAATTCAACGTGGAACTCTCTCGCTACACCAAGGGCGAGACCATCGCACACCTCTTCTACGACTCCAAGTACCTGCTGCCCGGCCTGCGCCTGACGGCTGCCGTCTCCTACCTCGACTCGGCAATGTCGCCCTTCTATGGCTTCAACGGCTTTGCTTCGCCTCTGGACTACGACCTCACCAGTGGCAGTTCGTTCTACTATATGGACCGCACAATGTTGCGTGGTATTGCCGATGTGCAGGGCAACATCTCCGACCGCCTCACTTGGATGGCCGGCCTGACCTTCTGGAACGTAACCACCGGCGATGTGCAACTTGACGAGTACAAAGACGAACGCTCGCTCTATGAGATATATGTGGAAAATGGCCTCATCAACGACAATGAGGTTGCCGGCACCCACCTCGAACTCAAAGCGGGCCTTGTCTATGACACCCGCGATATGGAGGCTGCACCCACCCGTGGCTACTGCGCCGAGATTGTGGGTAGCTTCTCCCCCGCCCTCTTTGGCGATGCCGAGACCTATGGTCGCATTATGGCCACTTGGAGGCAGTTCTTCCCCGTGGTGGGCGACAAGGTGGTGTTGGGCTACCGTGTGAATTGGCAGCAGACCTTTGGTAACGCTCCCTTCTACCTCCAGCAGACCACCACTCCCCTCTACCTGCGTCAGATTAAGAACGAGGGCTTGGGCGGTAAGAACTCTGTCAGGGGCGTGTTCCAGAACCGTATCCTTGCCGATGGCTACGCTTGGGCCAACTTTGAGGCTCGCGTGAAACTCGTAAACTTCCGCCTCTTCAAGCAAAACTGGTACCTCGCCACCAACCCCTTTGTGGATATGGGTGTGATTACCAAGGCAAGGAAGTTTGATGAGCAGGCAGGCAAGTTGAGTTCCGCAATCGCCGGCATTGTTCCCGACCTCAACAAGATTTACAGTGGCGAGGATGCAGGTGGTGTTCACGCCAGCGTGGGTGCAGGTCTGAAACTCGTTATGAACCACAACTTTATCATCTCGGTTGAGTATGGTCAGCCTTTGGATAAGAGGGATGGTAAGGGTGGCCTCAACATTGGCACCAACCACATTTTCTAGGCCACCTCTTGCGACCGCACAAGCGGAAGTGCCAGACAAAAAAATCTCGGGTATCTTTTCCGATACCCGAGATTTTTTTATTACACACAATTTTCAGTTGTCAGCAGTCGGTCCGACAGACCTCTCCCGCCTAACGGCACCCTCTCCTAACTTAGGAGAGGGAAAGTCTCAATTCTCAATTCTCAATTCTCAATTTCTTTTTTGCTCTTAGGCCCAAACCGGAGCAGAAACAAATCGGGGAGCACGCACCGAAC
>JAFVSY010000021.1 GCA_017503465.1 Tidjanibacter sp.
ATGGGCTTGTCGCGACACAAAATTGGCGATTGTACCCGTTCCGGTATAAAGGTCGTAGACCAACTCCTTGCCGGTAAGTGCAGCAAATTCGCGTGCCACCTTGTAGAGTTCGTAGGCCTGCTCCGAGTTGGTCTGGTAGAACGACTTGGGGCCAATCTTGAAGCGTAGACCCTCCATCTGCTCGAAGATGTGGTCGCGGCCCGCATAGAGGATGGGCTCACGGTCGCCGAGCGAGTCGTTGAGTTTGTCGTTAATCATATAGACTAGCGATGTAATCTCGGGGAATGTTGCTTTGAGGTGCTCCATCAGGGGTGCGATAAGTTCGGGCTTGTCCTCGGCAAAGACCACGATGACCATAACCTCGCCCGTGGAGGCGGTGCGGATGACCACGTTGCGCATCAGACCGGTGTGCTGACGGATGTCGTAGAACTCATAGCCCTCGTGCTCGGTGCAGTAGCGGCGCAACTCGTTGCGTATGGCGTTGGAGGGCTCGGCTTGCAGGTGGCAGTAGTCGATGTCGAGCACCTTGTCGAACATTCCGGGGATGTGGAAGCCGAGTGCGGGCCTATCGCCAATCTCCTCGCCACGCGCCACCTCCTCGTAGGTTTTCCACCTCTTTGGGGCGAAGGTGAACTCAAGTTTGTTGCGGTAGTGGTCGGTCTTGGCCGAGCCGAGAATGGGGCTGATGGGGGGAATCTCCACGTGTCCGATGCGGGTGAGCTGGTCGGCTACCTGCTGCTGCTTGAAGGCGAGTTGCTCGCTGTAGGGTATGCTCTGCCACTTGCAGCCGCCACACACGCCAAAGTGGGAGCAGAAGGGCTCCACACGCAGGGGCGAGCGTTTGATGTACTCCGTAACGTAGCCCTCCATATAACGCTTGCGCTTGGTGCGCACCTGCACGTTCACGATGTCGCCCGGTACGGCCATCGGCACAAATACCACAATGTCGTTCCACTTGCCCATAGCGTTGCCTTCGGCAGCGAGGGCGGTTATCTCAAGTCCCTCAATGCGAGGGTGTCTGTTTCTTGCCATAAGGGTATAACTATCTAAATGTGAAACAAAGATACTAAAATTCTCAAAAAACTTCCTACATTTGTAGGAAATTAGCACGTTTTGTATGATAAAGATAGCACGTTTTACCTTTAACCCCTTGGGCGAGAACACCTACCTACTCATTGCCGATGGGGGAGAGTGCCTTGTGGTGGATGCAGGATGCTACAACGAGGCCGAACAAAAAATACTTGCAGACTACATCGCCAGCCACAATTTGCGCCCCGTGATGTCGGTGCTCACCCACGCACACCCCGACCACGCCGTGGGAGCCGTGTGGGTGAAGGAGCACTACAATGTGCCCCTCGCACTCCACTCGGCCGACAACGACCTGCTCGCACAAGTACACCTGCACGGCCTGATGTTCGGCTTTGCCATCGACCCCGTGAAGGCCGATGTGGACCTCGCAGCACAGCCGAGCATTGAGTTTGGTGGCGAGAGCGTGGAGATTATCCATACCCCCGGCCACACGCAGGGTTGCATCTGCCTCTACCTGCCAGCGCAGGGAGTGCTCATTAGTGGCGACACCCTCTTTGCGGGTAGCATTGGGCGCACCGACCTGCCCGGTGGCGACTACGACAGCCTTATGGAGAGCATTGTGGAGCGTGTGTTGCCCCTCGGTGGCGGTGTGAGAGTCCTCCCCGGCCACGGTAGGGAAACAACCATCGCACAAGAGGCAAACACCAACCCTTTCATTACTGAGGTACTTGATGGTGGATTCAACAAACCCTACAACGAATAGTAAAACCACACACAAAAACAAAGAATAGAACTATGCGCATTGATATACTCACGGTTGTGCCCGACCTGCTCACTTCGCCCCTCAACGAGTCCATCCTACGCAGGGCCCAAGAGAAGGGCTTGGCAGAGATTGTGGTACACAACATTCGCGACTACACCACCTCCAAACACGGCCAGGTGGACGACTATCCCTTTGGTGGCGAGGCCGGTATGGTGATGATGATTGAGCCCGTCTACCGCCTGATTGAAAAGCTCAAGAGCGAGCGACACTACGATGAGATTATCTTCACCTCGCCCGATGGTGCCACCTACAACCAGCAGGAGGCCAACCACCTCTCTACAATGGAGAACATCATCATCCTCTGCGGC
Organism: Tidjanibacter sp.; assembly: GCA_017503465.1. GTDB lineage: Bacteria > Bacteroidota > Bacteroidia > Bacteroidales > Rikenellaceae > Tidjanibacter. Next base: position 2,161 of record JAFVSY010000021.1, read on the forward strand.
CACTACAAGGGTATCGACTACCGCATCCGTGAGCACCTCATCACCAAGGAGATTTCCGTTGGCGACTATGTGCTGACGGGGGGCGAGTTGGCGGCTGCGATTATTGCCGACAGCGTGGTGCGCCTGCTGCCGGGGGCCATTGGCGATGAGGAGTCGGCTCTGACGGACTCGTTTCAGGACAACCTGCTTGCTCCGCCCATCTACACCCGTCCGGCCGAGTTCAATGGCTGGAAGGTGCCCGAGGTACTGACAAGTGGCAACTTTGCCAAGATTGAGGCGTGGAAAGAGGAGCAGGCCTACGAGCGCACCAAACGACTCCGCCCCGACTTGTTGGATAAATAGAACCGCATCATTCAAATGAAATACTACATTATTGCAGGAGAGGCGAGTGGCGACCTCCACGGCTCCAACCTTATGAAAGGGCTGCTCAAAGCCGACCCCGAGGCGCAATTCCGCTTCTGGGGTGGCGACCGTATGGCCGAGGTGGGAGGTGCCGGCAACCTCGTCAAACACTACAAAAAGACCTCCTTCTTTGGGGTTACGGAGGTGCTGCGCAACCTGCGCACCATATTCAGCCAACTCGATGAGTGCAAGAAGGACCTTCTGGCCTATGGCCCCGATGTGCTCATCTGTGTGGACTACCCCGGCTTCAACTTCAAGGTGGCCAAGTTTGCCCACAGCAAGGGTATCCGCACCTTCTACTACATCTCGCCCAAAGTGTGGGCGTGGAAGGAGCGCAGGGTGGAGCGCATACGCAAGTATGTGGACCGACTCTTCATCATCTTCCCCTTTGAGGTGGACTATTTCAGGCAGAAGGGCATTGAGGCAATCTATGAGGGTAACCCCATTATGGACTCCATAGCCCAAACGCTCGCCGTGGTGCCTCCGAGGGAGGAGTTTGGCAGGCTCAACGGACTCTCGGACAAACCCATCGTGGCCCTGCTGGCAGGTAGCCGCACGAGCGAGGTCAAGCGCAACTTGGCCTTTATGACAGCCCTTGCGGCGGAATTTCCCGACCACCAGTTTGTGGTGGCGGGGGTGTCGTGGCTCGATAGGGGGCTCTACGACAAATTCCTCGCTGGGAGCACCGTAAAGTGCGTTACCGACCAGACCTATGGCCTGCTGCGCTATGCCGAGGGGGCGGTGGTCTGCTCCGGTACGGCCACCCTTGAGACGGCCCTCATTGGCACTCCCGAGGTGGTTTGCTACCGTATGGACGAGTTTTCCTACCGTGTGGCGAGGGCCTTTGTGAAGATTGGCTTCATCTCGCTGGTCAATATCATTATGAAACGCGAGGTCGTGAGGGAACTCATACAGCACGATATGACGGTGGCAAATGCCGCCACGGAGTTGAGGTCCATAATGGAGGGTGGCCACAAGCACGCCCAAATGATGGGCGACTACGCCGAGTTACAAGCCGTGGTGGGTGGCGAGGGTGCCTCCGACAGGTTTGCAGCCCGAATGGTGGAAATTCTTAAAAGTGAGCAACAAAACTAATGAAAATCATCTGCATAGGGCGTAACTACGCCGACCACATCAAGGAGTTTGATAGCGGAGAGCCCTCCGCCGAGCCCATCTACTTTATGAAACCCGACACGGCTCTGCTGCGCAATAATGACGCCTTCTACATCCCGAAGTTCTCCACTCAGGTGGACTACGAAACAGAACTCGTGGTGAAGATTAACCGCGTGGGTAAGTACATTGAGGAGCGTTTTGCCCACCGCTACTACGATGAAGTGGGCCTCGGTGTGGACTTCACTGCCCGTGATGTGCAACGCCGTGCTATGGCCGAGGGTTTGCCGTGGGAGCAGGCCAAAGGGTTTGACCACTCGGCAGCCATCAGCCCCCGCTTCCTCTCGCTCTCGGAGATGGGCAAGAGGGTGGAGGATTTGCGCTTTGAGATGACCATCAACGATGAGCTGCGTCAGGTGGGCGAGCCGAGAAAGATGATACACTCGGTGGAGCGCATCATCAGCTACGTGTCGAGGTTTATGACCCTCAAAATGGGCGACCTCATCTACACGGGCACTCCTGCGGGTGTGGGCCCCGTGCACAAGGGCGATGTGCTGAGGGCTTCGCTTGAGGGCGTGGAGTTGCTCAACTTCGATATTAGGTAAAA
>JAFVSY010000001.1 GCA_017503465.1 Tidjanibacter sp.
CCATAGCCTCCAGAAACTCATTCTGCGAAGGTGCGGCGGCAAAGATGATGTTTGCCTCCGGCTGCTTGGACAACAAGTCCTTGATGAAGGCAATTGCTTCCTCGGCGGCACCAAGGCCCATTGCGCGGCGGCTGTCGTAGATGCACACGCGCATCGTGTCTTTTGTAAACTCTCGTAGTAACATTGTTCGCTATATGTTTTGTGTTTGCTCTTGTTTTGTTGCGTTTAGAATGGGGGTTCTCCGTGCTCTGAGGGGTCGAAGGGGTTGTTGAAGTATATGTCGTCCACACGCAGGAGTATGAATTGCTCTTTGAGTCGTTGGTCGAAGGAGTCGATGTCTTTGAGTTCCTTCTGTGTCCACGCATTTTCGGCCAAGGCTATCATACGGGGATAGACAAGATAGTCGAGCCTATTGGGAGTATCCACCCTTTCGGTCCACATATTGGCCTGAATACCGAGGATGTTACCACCCTTGGAGAAGTCCACATCGAGGGAGGTGTACTCCCAAGCGTAAATCTTGCGGTAGGAGTTGACTCCAAACTTCTTCCACCCCACACCGTGTACTTGCAGGGAGTCTTGTGCATAGTCGAGATACATTGGCAGACGTGGCGAGAAGACAATGTTGTAGTTCTTCTCCACCGCCTTGCGCAACATTTGCACCTTGTCGGGCCTCCAAGCATAGATTAGGGTTTTGTCGCTGGGCAGGTCGAGTCCTGCGAGTTCGTCCCAAGCGGCAATGCGGTTGTTCATCTTGAAGAGCGAGTCGGCCACGCGCTCGGCGAAGTAGTGCTCCACATCGAGGAAGGAGGCGAGGTTTTCTCTCTTCATAAGGTTTTGGATGTCGGCGTTGTCGTTCCACACGCTGTTGCCGTCTTTGAGTTCATCGCCACCGATGTGTATGGTCTGATAGGGGAAGAGAGCGTCTACCTCTTTGAGCACACGGTTAAGGAAGGTGTAGAGTTCTTCCTTACCGGGGTTGAGAGTGTAGTTGGGTTTGCGCGAGCCCTTGCTGCCGCCGCTCAATTCGGGGTAGGCTCGTGTGATGGCGGTTGCGTGCCCGGGCATATCTATTTCGGGGAGAATCTCAATACCCCTCTCTGCGGCATAGGCCACGATTTCACGCACCTCGTCTTGGGTGTAGTATTGTGCCGGTGCAAAGGGGTCTGTGTTGTGCCCGATGCCACCGATGAGTGCCAATTTTGGGTAGGCCTTGATTTCCACTCTCCACCCCTGCTCATCGGACAGGTGCCAATGCAGACGGTTGAGTTTGTAGAGGGCCATATAGTTGATGAGTTGTTTCACCTTCTGCTTGCCGAAGAAGTGTCGTGCTTCATCGAGCATAAGACCTCGCCAACCGAAACGTGGCGAGTCGGAGATGTTCCACCCCTTGATGGTTACGGATTGCTCTTGTGGGGCGGCATTGAGAGCATCGTTGTAGTAGTAGACGTTCCACGTGTCGCGACTGACGTAGCCTTTGGTGTTGTGGTAGGCGAGCCTTGCGAGTTGCAGGAGCGACATTGTGGCGTGAATCATACCCTGCCTGTTGGAGGCGTTGAGTAGGATGGCTTCGGGGCCGATGTGGAGGGTGTAGGCACCCTCGGTGGCAAGAGCCTTTTTTGAGGCCTTGCGCAATTCGATTCTACGCCCCGAGAGGCCCTTTGCGGAGCCTTCGGGGGCGAGAATTGGCGAGATACCACACTGCTCCAAGAGTTCGTTTTGGAACAGTCGTGCTTGTGCGGCAAACTCTTCGTCATAGAGCACCACGGAGTTGTTGTCGATGGTGAAGGAGCCCTCCACAGCCACAGCCTCCACGGGCTTGGGGACGAGTGGACACTCCTGTTGCTGTTGTTGCGCACTTGCGGTATAGACCACGGTGGCGAGCAACGCTGCTAATCCTATTCTGAAAAGTTTGTGCATCATAGTAGTAGTGTTTGTCTTTTAGTCAGTTTTTTTTTGTGGGAGCAATGACCAACGACCGTGTTGGCCACTGCTCTCACCGTGCGTGTGTGCTTTTTTTAGAAAAGTTTTTGTGCGCCTTTGTCCTTGTAGGCCTCGGTCTGCTCAAAGATACCTTTCTCAATGTCAATGGTCTTCAAATAGGTGCTTGCGCTACCATTTTTCTTTACGAATGGGTCGGGAGAGAGGCTGCTGTAAGCACCGGAGTTGGGGTTGAAATAGTAAACGCCCATATTGGTGTCGGACACGTTACCCTCGATGGTGTAGGGATACTCTGTAGTGTTCTTGGCATAAGCCATAATGTGGCTACCCGAAGGCTTGCTTGATGCACAGAAGATATTATTCTTTGCAACAAAACCACCCATAGTGTAAGCCTTGAAACAATAAGGGGCTACATTGTAAAAAGTATTGTTGTTTAATTCAAAAGCGGTTGCTTGTACGCCACTGGTGGGCACCTTTTCTCCTGAATAGATTACGACACCTCCCGAACCACCTGAACGCCAAACTTTATTATTGCTGAATACAACCTCTTTCAGTTGATTCAACTTTGTCATACTTTCCATATAAAGAAGGAATGTAGTTCCAGTGCAGGTGTTTGCAAAATCAAAACTGCTATTTACAAACTTAATACTTTCAATCGCCTGCTTTCCTGCTCCTGACACCAAAAATTTAGATGCATTATTATTGGCTGCATTTGGCCAACCGCTGGGAATAGTAAACTTACAATTATCAAAATGCAACCTTTCAACCACAGTGTCGGTATTATATCCTGCAAACACATGTTCTGTATTACTCAAGAAAGTATCAGTAAAGGCAAAATTAACGCCCTTGAAGGATACATTTGTCATCATTAGAACAAATTTCCTATCTACTTTGAATGTAATAGGAGCATTGTCGTAGCGACTACAAACAACCACCTCACCCCTTGTGTTTGCAGTTCCAAATTCAAGGAATGGGTTCGCAACGACGAAGTGGTAGTTTCCAACCTCTTCGAGGAAAGTAACAACCCACCCTGGCTTCTGATCAAGTTTGCTTCCGATATTATAGTCTGCACCATTGGTTTGGAGCAACTCGCCATTAACACCGGTGCTGGTCTTGCTGTACTCAACGCCTGCGATGGTGATGGACTTGCCGGCCTCCCAGAGTTTCCAGTTGTCAATCCAACCATCAATGGTGCCGAGGCTGCGCTGCTGGTTGCGAGCAAGGGTAACAGCACCCTTCGAGCAAACCTCACCTTGGTAGTCGGTCAGAGCCTCATCGCCATAGAGGGTGATGGTGAAGCCCTCGGCCAAGTCTGTGCCCTGAGGCAGAGCAAGGAAGTTCTCGCCGGTGGTGATGGGAACAACCAACTCGGCAGCCTCGCCGGTGGCGGTACCCTCGCCGGTGGCAGGAGCAACAGAGACTGCGGTGCCGAATTTCTCGCCCTTGTTGCCGGTCAGTTTGGCCCACTTAACAGCAGCCTTCTTCACGGTGAAGCGAAGCAGGTTGTTCACATTGCGGAAAGTACCCTCGGTGGCGGGTTTCTCAAAGGTGGCAACAGCCACAACCTGCTTGCCGGCACTCTGGGTGGTGGCAAAGTTGAGAACTACATTCTCGCCATCAACACCACTCCAAGCATCGGCAGGAGTTACGGCCACATAGGAGGTGGCAGCGGGGTCTACTTCTGCGCTGAAAGTGATGGTCGAGCCACTGATGTTGTCGATGGTGGCATCTACATAGTTTGTACCGTCCCACACACCGATGGTGTCATCGGCAGTCCAAGTGGTTACACCACCTGCTGCGGGTGCGGTGCGGGCGATTGCATCAAGGCCTGCGGTAAAGACAACCATTTCGCCCTCAACGGGGGTGTTGTCTTTGATGTTGTCCATATTGTCGTTCTCACATCCTGTGAGGGCAAAGGCTGCAAGTGCGGCCAGTGCCAAAGTGTAAATCTTCTTCATAGTGTGTTCGGAGTTTCAAGATTAAAGTATCCAAGTGTAGTCCTCTTCGGTGAAAATTTCGAGAGTGGCATCCACCCCATCGCTAATGGCAATGCCTTGATTGAGCTCAACCTCCTCCACAAGGAGCGAGGGGCTTGTGTAGATTTGTTTGTTTTTCATTGTTGTTAAGAAGTTTTTTTCTACGGGCAAAGCCAACGGCATCATTTGCCGCTGGCTTTTGCCCCATAGAGTGTTTGTTTGTATGAAAAAAGTTTAGTTTTGAGTCAAACTTACGTCGTCGATGTTGACTTGACACCTCACGCTGGTAATGTTGTTATCCACCTCGGGCTGCATATTGAAGAAGATAACGGCCTTGCTATTCTCGAAGGTCTTACCGGGGTTAGCCTCGATAATCTTCGGCAGGTCGAGGGTCATTGTGTACTCCACCCACTCGTCTTTCTTCGCAATGGGGATAACCTCCTCGTAGGTGTAGTCGGTATAGATGTTTGCACCCTGCAAGGAAACAACACCTGCAACCAGTGTGGTGGCGTTGTTGTCCTTGTTTTGCCAAGTCTTCGAGGGACAGTAGTACCAGAAGGACAAGGTGTAGGTCTTTGTGTCGTCCAGCGACAACCTCTGACCGCTAGCCTGAACGTGGCGCATATTATCGTTGGTATAGTGCTTGAACTGATCAAACCTATCCTTTGTCAAACCATCCAACAGATACATTGCGAGCGAGCGTTTTCCACGAGCAGCCGATGTGGCATTGGTGTAGTATTGCTCTGGCTCGTCGATGTAAGCATAGGTTGGGTGGTGGCCATTGAGATAGGTGCGGCAGAACCACTGACCATCCTCAACGAGGGTTGCAGCCAAAACGGGCTGTGAGGTCTGATATTGTGGGTCGGTGTAGCTCCTCACACGAGGCAGACGATTAGGTGCTGCGTTGTGAATGGTGGGACTGTTGCTATAAACTGTCAGGTCAGCCTCAAAGTCGCCATTAACGAGAAGGTTGCCGGTGCTATCGCCCTCGCCTGCATCGCCGCCTTCGCCACCTTCTCCACCGTCGCCTTCACCATCGGGTGTATACTCAGGAATTACATCCACCTTGTACTCGGCGGGCAGGGTCTTGTCGATAACGCTCTTGTGGTTTGCGTAGAAAGTCTTAATGGCCTTCACAATGGCGTTGTTCTCGTCCCAGTTGCCACTACCGCCAACGATGATAACACCATCGCAGTATTGCCACAAGTGCTCCAAACCTGCCAAGAAGGTCTCCTCCTTGATGGTCTGACCGCAACCCTCAAAGGTTTCGGGGTGGCTCTTGTCGCCGGAATAGGAGGTGCTAATCAGGGCATACACCTTCTTGGTGTTGTCGTTCCACATTGCCTCCTCAAACACCTGCAAGCAGTCGTTCCTCCAATAGTCGAGGTCGTCGTCAATCATATTCACAACGGGCACAAGCACGTCGGCATACTGACGCAACACACGGGTGGGCTCAACAGCATACCTCAACCAGCTGTCCTTGCGGGCAAACTCGGTCTTGTAGTGATACTGACCCTGAATCTGTGTGAGTGCGGTGGGGCCTACGCCACCAAAGCCCAATACAGTCTCGCTATTGTTGGCCTTGAAGGTTTCGTTAATCTTGTCGAAGCGGTTTACCATAATGATGTTGGCGCTGTTGCGGTCAACAATCCAACTACCCTGCGAGAATACGGTGAAGTTCTTCACGTTCTTTGCAACGTGGGCAAGTTTATCGTAGTCGGGCTCGTAGATGTCGTTGTAAATCTCGGGAACCGATACGTTGCGATACTCAATATAGTTGATAGGCGACATACCATAAGTGCGCATATCGGCAGGTTTGTTGCTATATTTCGTAGCATCGAACACCTGGAACTCGCTGGGCTCACGTGCCTCGAGGGTGCTCGTTTTGGCCTTCTCAACCACGATGTTGTCCCAGTGTTTGTTGATGAGGTCCTTCACTGCACCGTAGAACTCCTGTACCCTGGGGTCGTTCCAAGCAACGTCGCTCGTGCCGTCAACGTCCTTACCATTCGACCACAGAATAATGCCATCGAGGTACTGATAGCAAGCCTCCAACATCACGGCAGCCTTCTCCCTGGTAACAAACTGCATATACTCGGGGTTGCTGGTGTGGTTGTAGTAGTTGGACCAAATGTAACCCACAATCTTCTTTTCGGGATAGTGTTGCCTGATGTAGGCCACGGTGGTCTTCAAGTCCTCAACCCACTGGTCCATATCCGAAGAGTAGGCATAGAGCGAGGGATACAACACGTCGCACACCTCACCAACGCCAATACGGCCCTCGTTGTTGAGCTTGGTCCAGCCAGCCATAATTTCCTCCTCGGTCCAAGTGGGCCTATAACCACGATAGACGTTGAGGTTGCTCGCAGGTGCGCCATAGTTACCAATGGTACAATCGGGAATGGCCTCCTTGAACATATTGAACACGATGCTCAACTGCTCCTTGATGTAGGAGAAGTCTTTTTTGTCGTACCAGCACTCAATGTCAAGACTGATGGTCTTCACACCCGTCAGTTTGCAAATGTTGATTTGCTGGTTGATTTTGTCCATATCCAACTCATCGTTGGTTACCAAGAAAGCCTCATAGATAAGGCTGAAAGGCGAAACCATATCATCCTGCAAGTCGGGCTTACCTTCGTGGTATAAACCATCGTAGATTACAAATTCCTTTTTGTTGCCAGTGGTGCCGCCATCTTCGTCACCATCAGGCACACGTCCGGGGCCATTGTTTACCCCGGGCTCTTTGCACCCGAAAGCAGCCATTGCCATTGCCGCAACGGCACACAACCATCTAAATTTTACGGTTTTCATAGTTTTTAGTGTTGTTTTGGTTAATGTTAAAGTGTTTATTATTGTTTGTTTGTGTCCAACTCAATGTTCTTGTCGTGGCGCTCCACAAAGGTTTGGATGGCTCGCCAAATGCCCTGAATACGCTCGTCTGTCCAATCAATCTTGGGGCTGTCGTAGTCCCTGTGGCTGCGGCCGTGGGCCCACAACACCACACCATCAAGGTACTTGTATGAGGCCTCCAACATTGCAAGAAAATTCTCCTCGCTGATGACCTGCATATAGTAGGGGCTGGTGCTCCAATCGTAGTACTGCGGCCAGAGGTAACCCACAATCTCCTTGTCGGGGTAGTGCTCCTTGATGTAGGCCACTGTGGTGGCGAGGTCCTTCTCCCACTGCTCCATATCGGGCGTCATTGCATAGAAGCAGGGGTAGAGCACATCGCATACCTCGCCTGCGGGCAAGCGGTTGTTGTCCCTCTTCCAGCGGGCGATTTTCTCCTCCTCGCTCTTGTCCTTCATACTCTCCACATAGCGCAGTATGCAGAGGGAGCCGATGGGCACTCCATAGTTACCAATTCTCACGTTTGGGATTTCGGCCTTGAAGGCGTCAAAAATCTCCTTCAGGCCCTCCTTCACGTAACCCTCCGAGCGGCCGTTGCTTGCCCAATACCACGACTCAATGTCGGTGCTCACGGCCAACACGCCACTCTCCTTGGTTTTGGCTATGGCGGCAGCAACCTTTTCGTGGTCAACCTCGCCATCGGTAACAAGAGCCGACTCATAGAAGAGTTCCAGGGGCGAGAGTTTCCACTCCGACAGGTCGGGCTTGCCCGGATATTTCATACGGTCGTAGATGTGGAAAGGTTTTTCCCTTGCGGGCTCCTGCTCGGAGCACGAAAGGCCACACAGGGCCACAACCGCAATCGCTATGTATCTGAACAATCGATTCATTTTCCCTCTGTTTTTTTGTGGTTAAAAACTTTGTTGAGAGGGCGTTTAGTAGCCGGGGTTGTTGGTCCAACCGCGCAGCTGGCACTGTCTTACGGGCACGGGGAAGAGGTAGTTCTGCTTGTTCACGTTGAGGCGAGCATCAACAGCGGTGTTTTTGCCCACCATTTCGTCCACCATCTCGGTCCTGACGAGTTGGAACCAACGCTTGAACTCAAAGCAGTTCTCCCAGCCATACTCGTCAAACACGGCCTTCTCGAACTCGGCAGCATCCAGGCCCGACAAGCGGTGGTTGGTGTCGCCAAAGGCCCTATCCCTCACCTGGTTGATGCAGTCGTAGGCCAGAGTGCTCACCTTGCCCGTAGCCTTCACGCTTGCCTCGGCATAGAGCAACAGCACATCGGCATAGCGGTAGATGGGGGTAATACCCTCCGAGAGGGAGGAGTTCTTGGTGTTGTCGCCCTCAATGCCATAGGTGCTACAGCCACCGAAGTTGCGATATTTGCGGATGTAGGGAGCCTTGGGGCCAAAGTTCTGCCACACAATCTCCTTTTTGGTGGTCTTGTCGATGGTCTTGGTGATGAAGCAGAACTCCTTGCGGGTGTCGTTGGGGAAGTTCTGGAAGAACACGGGGTCTGCCGCATAGTCCGACCATCCGTTCTCCTCATAGCCGAGGTAGGAGATGGCATATTGGCTGGGCAGATAGCTCAGTGAGTGGTGGAGAGCAAAGATGTGCTCGGTCTTGTCGTAGCAGCCACTCCTCAGCCAGAGGGTTTTATACTCCTTGACAAGGCGGTGGGGGCCCTCATCAATGACCTGCTTGAGCACCTTTTCGGCCTCGGCATACTTGTCGGTCTGGTGGAGGGGCCAACCTGCCATATGCATATAGACATCGCCCAGCATTGTCAGAGCAGCCCACTTTGTGGGAGCCTGACCGGCCTCATCGCGGCTCACTGCGGGCAGCAGCAGAGCAGCCTCCTTGAGGTCGGGCACGATGATGCGCTCATAGATATCCTTCACACTCTTGCGAGGCATTGTCTCATCGCCATCAATGTCGCCGGCAGCGTTGTTGTCGGTGGTAGCAGGAGCATCGCCCCAGAGCCTTGCGATGTAGAAATACATCAGCGCACGCATAAAGCGGGCCTCGCCGAGATATTTGTTGCTCTCATCGACCGACACCGAGGGGTTGGTCTTGATGAGCGAGATGACGTTGTTGGCGTTGAAAATGGTCGCATAAAAGTGTTTCCACAGGGGAGCCACGTCAAGGTTGTCGGCCGGCACCCTCATTTGGTCGTCCAACACCAATCGCGTCTTGGCTGCATCGCCCGAAATCATATCATCGCCGGCCAGCAGCAGCGAGGCCAAGCGGCAGTTGAAACCGTAGTTTTCACCCCACCAGCTTTTGTAGAGTCCGTTCACGCTACTCTCCAGAGTCTGTTCCGTTACGGGCAACGTTTGGTCGGTGAGCGCACTCTGTGGCTCCTGCAACAGGTCCACACACGAGGTAAACATCAGGAGCGAAAGCGCAATAAGAATGTATCTTTTCATAGTCGTAGTATCTTGTGGAAAATTAGAAGGTTAAGTTTACACCGAGGATGAAGCTCGTCTGTGCAGGATAGACACCCGCATCAAGGCCGGGGCGCAAGGGGTTGCTGATGGCCATCTCGGGGTCGTTGCCGGAGTAACCGGTGAAGGTTGCAAGGTTTTTGGCCGAGATGTAGACTCTGGCGGCATCAATGCCCACACTCTTGAGTGCGCTGTCGGTGAAGTTGTAGCCGAGAGTTACACTCTTGATTTTCACAAAGTCGCCCTTCTCCACAAAGGTAGAGGAGGCCACCTGCTCATAGGAGGTGATGGCATCGCGGTTGGGACCGAAACTTGCAATCTTGGCATCCTCGTTGCTACCTGCCACCCACCTGTCGGCCAGTGCGGGAGTGGGTGCAAGTTGGCTGGTGAGCCTTGCTGCGGGATAGTTGTAGATGTCGAAGCCGTGGTAGCCGATGAGGAAGACATTGAGGTCGAAGTTCCTCCACTGCAGACTGTTGTTCAGACCCCAGTTGAACTTGGGCTGACCGTTGCCGATGATTTCATAGTCCTCGGCATCGATGATGTTGTTGCCATCTTTGTCGTAGTAGCGATAGGAACCTGCACGCACTTTGGGGCTGATTTTGTCGGCCTTCAGTTCGGGATTGTAGAAGTCCTCTGTGGTCCACACGCCGAGCGATTTCAGACCATAGATAGAGCCGATAGGTTGTCCCTCGTAGTAGCGGTAGAAGGCGTTGCCCCAACCGGTGCCGAGTTCCATATAGTCCGATTCAATGTCGCCCAACTCCACGATTGTGGCTTCGTTGTGGGCCAGGGTGAGGTCGGCTTTCCAGAAGAACTCGCTGGTGTTTATGGGAATGATGCCGATGGTTGCCTCAAAACCCTTGTTGTTGATGGTTGCGGCGTTGCGCAGACCCGACGAGCGGCCCATATCATCGGGCAAAATCACAGTGTTGATTGCGTTTGCTGTGGTTTTGTTGTAGTAGTCGGCGGTGAGGGTAACCTTGCCACCCAAGAGCGACATATCCAAACCGATGTTGTGCTGGTTGGTCTTTTCCCAACGGAGGTTGGGGTTGCCGATGTTGAGCGAGTAGACCGTGCCGGCAGTACCGATGGTGGCACTATAGGTGGAGAAGGCGGAGTAGGCAGCCACGGCCTGGTTGCCCGACACGCCATATCCATAGCGCAATTTGAGTTGGTCGAGGGCCTCCACGTTCTCCATAAAGGACTCCTCCTTGATGTTCCACGCTGCACTGAACGAGGGGAAGGTGTCCCAACGGTTGTTGTAGGCCAGCAGCGAGGAGCCATCCCTACGGATGGTGGCGGTTACCATATAGCGGTTTTTCAGAACGTAGTTCACACGACCGAAGTAGGAGATGGCGGTCGAGCGACTTACGCTCTGGCTCTTGATTTTGCTCAACTCCGAGAGCATCATATTCTTCCAACCAATCTTGTCGGTGGTCATACCCTCGGCCTCCAGAGCCAACGAGAGGGTGTTGCTCAAACTCTGCTCCACACCGATGGTGGCATTGATGCGGTGGTCCTCATTGAACTCCTTGGTGTAGTTCATCGTGGTGGTCATCCTCCATCCCCAGGCGTTGGTGTCGGAGTAGGTGGCGGAAGATTTACCCTTGAGCGAGCCCTGATAACTCTTGTCGCTGCTGGTGGTGCCAACATATTGGTTGCTTATGCTGAGCTGCTGCTCGTTGCGCAGGGTGAGCCCGGGCAGCACCTCCCAATTGATGTAGGCCTGTATCCAGTTGTTGAAGGTCTGGTTGAGGTTGTTGTTACGCTTTTGCTCGTCAATGAAACCAATGGGGTTGTAGATGCTGGAGTTGGAAATGGTACCCTGAGTGGGCCTATTCTTGTCCATAATTGTGTAGCCATTTGCATCATAGATGGGTTTGCCGTCCTCATCCCTGAGGATTTCGTAGGGCAACACCGTCTGCGGGAACTCCTGTGCGAGAGTGAGAATACTCTGTGCTCCGGAGAAACCATTGGCGGTAGCGTCGTTCATACGGCCCGAGAAGTTGGCACCAACGGTGAGGTTCTTTGCCAAGTCGGCATCAACTTTCAGACGATAGTTGAGGTTGTCGCTACGGGAGATGCCGATGATACCCTCATAGTGTGTATACTGTGCCGAGAGCAGGAAACGCATCTTCTCGCTTGAGCCCTTCACGCTCACATCGTGCGACTGGCTCACCGAGTAGTCGTTCACGATAGCGTCCATATAATCAAAGGTGTCGTAGCCGTTGATGAAGTTGGTGATTTGATTCTCGGTGTAGAGAGTCTTTTTGTAGTAGGTGCGGTTCCAGTCGTTTGCCATATTTGCGAACTCGCCGACGGGCATAATCTCCGGCAGGTCGCTGGCCACGCCAATGCCCATATAGCCATTGTAGTCCACCGACACTTTGTTGTCGGAGGGGCTCTTGGTGGTAATCAGGATGACGCCATTGGCACCCCTCGAACCGTAGATGGCGGTGGAGGAGGCGTCTTTGAGAATCTCAATGGATTTGATGTCGGAGGGGCTCACCGAGTTGAGGTTGCCACCGGGGAAACCGTCAATCACCACAAGTGGACCGCCATCGGCCTTGATGGAGTTCACACCCCTGACACGCATCGTGGGGGCCGAGCCCGCAGCACCGGAGGAGTTCACCACATTCAGACCTGCAACCCTACCTTGGAGCATATCGCCCACTTGGCTTGCGGGCATCCTCTTGAGGGTCTCCTCTGCGTTGATTGAGGCCACTGCACCCGTGAGGTCGCTTTTGCGCTGCACGCCGTAGCCCACAACCACAATCTCCTCCAACGCCGAAGCGTCCTCCTTCATCACAACGTCAATGTGTGTGCGTCCGCTTACTTTTACCTCTTGGGTGGTCATACCCATATAGGAGAACACGAGCACATCTTGTGCGCCTGCGCTGATTGTGTAGGAACCGTCAATGGAGGTTACGGTGCCCACACCATAGTTGCTCTTCAAAACAACCGACACTCCGACCATAGGCTCACCTGCGCCATCCTTAACCACGCCACTCACGGGCTCTTGTGCAAACAGAGTTGCCGTACCGAGGGCGAGGACTGCAAGGAGAGTCGTTAGTCGGAACAAAATGTTACGTTTCATATGGTGAATTTTTTTGGTTAGTTTTTCTGTGAATCTTATGCCCTCCTCCTTCAGAGGCCACTTTATCACTGCAAAACTATTGACTACGCACCAAAATCACCCTACAAAAAACGACAATCGCACCTCAAAAAACGCAAAAAATACCCCCCCCCCGTCAATTTGCGCAACATTTTTGAGTGTTTGTGCACACCAAGAGGCCAATGATAAATATAGGTACACACCTTTTTGCGGAGCATCTTTTTTGCGCCTTTTGAGGATAAAATGAAAAAAATGTTCAAAAAAGGTTGCACAATCAACCCTCTTTCCATACCTTTGTTGTGGCCGTGGTACACTAACCGCCACGCATATCGCACAATGAATCCATACCAACCAATAGTAGAAACGTCCGACGCCACCATCGGCGAAGCCACCGAGGCCTCTCGCTTGGCGAATGATACATCCTGCTCGGAGGAGGTTTTCGTCCCCGCCGAACAGCCCCAAGCCGATGTTCCCGACATCGACGTGAAGGCCGTTGGCGTGGAGAGGGATACCTACAGGGTGTTGTTGCTGTTGGACTACGCGAGCGAGTTTGACCGCAAGTTGCTCCGCGGTATTGTGCGATACTCCACCGAGCACGGCCCGTGGCTCTTCTACCGCCTGCCCCAATCCTACCGAGAAAAGTATGGCGACAAGGGAGTGGTCAAGTGGGCCCGCAAGTGGGGTGCCAGCGCCATCGTGGGTAGGCTCGATAATGACACCATTGATGTGCAGAAGGAACTCGGTATTCCCGTGGTGCTGCAGAACTACCACCATCGCCGAGTGTCGTGTTCCAACCTCACAGGCGACTATCGCACGGCCGGTATTATGGCCGCACGCTTCTTCCGAAAGAAGATTTTTACCAACTTTGCCTACTTCGGCATCAAGAACATCATCTGGTCGGAAGAGAGGCGCGATGCCTTCCGCGAGGAACTCGAGGCCGAGGGCTACAAGGTCGATTGCTTCGACTACACCGAACGCACACCCGAAGGTAAGTTGCGCCCCAGGGTGGAGGAGTGGCTCAAGGGGTTGCCCAAACCTATCGCACTGTTTTGTTGCGATGACGAACGAGCCATCTTCATCTCCGAAACCTGTAAGATTGCCGGCATAAGCATCCCCGAGGAGGTGGCCATCCTCGGCGTGGACAACGATGACCTGATGTGCAACATCTCCGACCCCCCAATCTCCTCCATCGAGTTGGGTGTGGAGAGCGGAGGCTATGCCATTGGCGAGTTGCTGCACGGGCAGATGAAAAATGGCATTTCGCCCAATGCGTCAAATGTGGTAATCAGCCCCGTGCGCATCGAACAACGCCGTAGCACAGAACGCTACAACATCAGCGACCCCTATGTGTTGAAGGTCGTGCGCCACATCGAAAACAACTACGATAGTGACCTCTCTGTGGAGAACATCCTGGCCAGCATACCGCTCTCAAGGCGAAACTTCGAGATGAAGTTCAAAAAGGAACTCAACATCTCGGTCTATCAGTACATCCTTAATTGCCGCTGCAACCGACTCGCCGACCTGCTGCTGACCACCGGACGCTCGGTGATGGACCTCGCCATCGAGGTGGGCTTCAAGGACGGCGGCAACGTGTCGCGCGTGTTCAAGAAAAACAAGGGACTCTCTCCAATCGAATACAGAGCCTCCAAAGGTATGCACATCCTGCCAATGGATGAGTAGCCCCTTTCTGTTGTTTGTCGCTTTTTTTCGTCTGCTTTTTCCTTCGCGGCTTTTTCTTTTGCGACTTTTTGTAAAAAGTCGCCCAAAAACTTTTAGTGTAGCCCCATCCTCACGGTGCTTCGTGCCGTTAGGATGGGGGCTGTTTTTTTTGGGGGGATCTAACGTTTTTTTAGGGAGTGTAGGGAGTGTAGGGAGTGTAGAGAGTGTAGAGGCTCTATCCCTAATCTCCCTAATCTCCCTAAATTCTCTAAATTCTCTAAATTCCCTAACTTCCCTATCCTTCCTATCCTTCCCATCCTCCCTTTCTAAATAATTCTCAAGTCTCAAGTCTCAATTCTCAATTCTCAATTCTC
>JAFVSY010000002.1 GCA_017503465.1 Tidjanibacter sp.
CAATAATAGAGAGGTGGGCGTGGTTTGCAACAATGGCGAAGGTGGTAAGACCTCCGAAATTGTGCTAAAACTTGACAAGGACTATTACCTCCTTTTGTCGCCTAACTCCAACACCCCAACCATTATTGAGAACTTGGATAATCCATTTGAGTCGCTCGTTCCCTAAGACGGGCGGAGTGTGCGTGTGGGCGGAAGCGTCGCTTTGGTGCCTGCATTGCGTTGAAGCCTAAAAGCAAGCGAGGCGTCGAATTGTTCGGCGCCTCGCTTGCTTTTCTATAGACTCTCTTGTGCTATCCTATTTAATCCAGGTCTGGGTGCGTCCCAGAAGGCCCTTCTTATCGAGCGAGCCACGGAGGTTGAGCACATTTTTGGCTGCATCGTACTTGATGGTGCAGTAGTAGATTTTGTCTGCGTCGGGGTCGTAGACCTTGCCACCAACGAGTTTGCCGTCCTCGTACTTCATACCGCGAACAATCATTGTGCCCACGCTGCTCTTGTCCTCGCCAAAGGTGTCCACAAGTTTGCCATAGTAGAGGCCATCCTCGCCTTGGTAGATGCTCACAAGGCCTGCGGGCTCGTTGGTTTTGTCATCAATGGTTTTCCACTCGCCAACGAACTTGTCGGCCTGACCGAATGCTGCAACTGCGCCCATCAGCACCATTGCCAGCGAAAGAATAAGTTTTTTCATATTCAATCTTTTTGTTTGTGTGTGTTTGTGTTGCGTTTGTTTCAACCTCACAAAGATATAAATAAAGGCCAAAAGAAACGCAAACGGGCGAAGAAAAATGTGATACCCAAATAGGGCTGGGGTGGACTAATTGTTGTATTTACAACACATTAAGGTGTCTGCTGCTCCTGCGCTCAAATCCCTTTGCGAAGCTCGCTTGAGGGGGTGAACTCGGCAGGTATGGGCATATCGTAGACCGCACTACGCAGCAGGGAGGTCAGTTCCTCAATGCTTTTGCACGCCCTCTGTTGCTCCACACTGATAGGCTCGCCTATCACAACTCGGTGCTTTCCGCGCCCCTTGTTGAGCACCTCACGCGGCAGGCGCAGGAGTCTGATGCGCCAATCAACAACGCCCAGCAGGTAGTAGAACATCGAATTGCGGTCCACAAATCGGATGGGCACGATTGGCACCTCGGCCCTCTGAATGAGCCTCACAAGTGGTTCCTGCCAGGGTCTGTCGCTGATGTCGCCACGCAGGGGGTGGAGGTCCGATACCGCACCCGAGGGAAAGAACGACATAGGGTGGCCATCGCGCAGGTGCCCCAGCGAGGTGCGGACTCCGGCAAGTGTGGCTGCATCGGCCTTCTTGCGCTCTGTGCCTGTGGGGGTTACGGCAACGAAATTCTCTCTCATCGGCTCCACGCGGGCGAGAATTTGATTGACCATAATTTTGAGGTCGGGGCGGCGGTGGCCAACCATATCGAGCACAATTACCCCATCAATGGCCCCATAGGGATGGTTGCTTATGGTAATAAATGCCCCCTCGGGGAGGTTTGTGAGCCTCTCGGGGTTGCCTACGAGGTAGTCGAGGGCGGCGGTAGCGCAGTCGGGGCCCTTGTGGGGGTAGATGTGGTCGTAGAGGCGGTTGAGTCGGCCCACGCCACACACCCACATCGCAAAGCGGGCAAACTGACGGCCAAAGGTGCCACGAAACAGCGGACTCATACGCCCCAACTCCTCAATGGAGAGCAGTTCGTGCTGGGGGCGTGGGGCTACCTTGCGGAAC
>JAFVSY010000022.1 GCA_017503465.1 Tidjanibacter sp.
GGCGCAGAAAATGTGCAATAATCCCTCCAAAGGAGCAAAAAAATACTCTTTTGGAGGGATTTTCTTATAAAATTTAACCTATTGAGCGAAAAAAAGTTAGACATTGAGTACATAATTGAGAAAAAGTTTTCTATCTTTGCCCACAGCAAGGGGTGTGTAGTTGTGCCACCCTGCGCAGAAAAATTGCCACACAACGAAAAAGTTTAATTAAGTTCAACTCAAATATTTTTTTTGAATTATGAAAAAGATTCTTCTTGCAATGGCAGTGCTGGTGATGAGCGTTGCTACCGTTAGCGCACAGAGCCACAAGTGGTTTTGGTTTGGCCCCAAGGCAGGTTTGACCTCCACCGCAACCGAAGTTACTATGGAAGGCGACGGCGTACAGAGCGTTTTGGATGGCGCAGCAGGCTACAACGCAGGTTTGATGTTCCGTCTGAACGTGCCCATCTCCATCTTCTCGTTGCACTTGCAGCCCGAGCTGATGTACAACTGGCACAAGGGTGATTTGAAAAACCCCGAGACCGGCAAGGTTGAGATTAAGGACGTTACCCTCAACGAGTTCAGCATTCCCGTGCTGGCAGGTCTTGGTATGGACCTCGGCTTGTTCAACGCTCGCGTTCAGGCAGGTCCCGTTGTTGTGTTCAACTCCAACGCAGTAATCTCCGGTGAGAACGCCGACACCGCAGGTATCGACTGGAAAGACGTTTCCTACACTTGGGCAGCAGGCGTGGGTATCGACCTCTTCAACTTCATTATGCTCGACTTCCGCTACCTCGGTGGCTGGCAGCAGGGTATGGAGCCCAAGAACTTTGGCGAATTGTTCAACTTCGACAACATCAACAAAGAGACCAACACTTGGTACGTATCTTTGGGTGTAATGTTCTAATCTGTGCCGTAAGAATTTATGGCAGAGAAGATTATATCCATCGAAGGTATTGAACTTCTCGACTTTTATGGGGTCGCAAACTCTAACTTCAATAGAGTTTGCGACCTCTTTCCTAAACTGAAACTCGTAGCCCGAGGCAACGCCATCAAGGCCATTGGCACCGATGAAGAGATTGCCCGATTGGAGGGACGAATGGGTGCGCTTGGGGAGTACTACGGCAAGTATGGCCACATCTCGCCCAGCGTTATTCAGCAGATTTTCAGCGGAGGATTGCCCGAGGAGGGCTCCATCTTGCCCAAAGACGTGATTGTCTACGGCAACAACGGACTCATCGTGAAGGCCCGCACCGAAAACCAGCGCAAGATGGTGGAACTCTACGGGAGCAACGACCTGCTGTTTGCCGTGGGCCCCGCAGGTAGTGGCAAGACCTACACCGCCATAGCACTCGCTGTGGGGGCACTCAAAAACCGAGAGGTCAAACGCATCATCCTCACCCGCCCCGCAGTGGAGGCAGGCGAGCGCTTGGGCTTTCTGCCCGGCGACCTCAAGGAGAAGTTGGACCCCTATCTGCAACCGCTCTACGATGCGCTGAACGATATGATTCCGCCCGCCAAGTTGCAGAAATTCCTGGAGGAGGGCGTGGTGCAAATCGCACCGCTGGCCTATATGAGGGGTCGCACGCTCGACAATGCCTTTGTGATTTTGGACGAGGCGCAGAACACCACCCTACCCCAAATCAAGATGTTCCTCACCCGTATGGGGCGCAACGCGAAGTTCATCGTTACGGGCGATATGACCCAGATTGACCTTCCGCACAAGAGCGATTCGGGCTTGGGGCGCACGTTGGAGATGCTCCGAGAGGTGGATGGCATAGGGGTTGTGGAGTTCGGCAAGAAGGACATCATCCGCCACGCCTTGGTGAGCCGCATTGTGAAGGCCTTTGAGGGAGCCGAGAGTAAAGAGTAAAGAGTAATTAGTAAATATTTTCACTGCATTTGGTAGCACCACCAAGTGCCCCTCCCCTACGAACCGACGCCCGAAGCAGGAGCAGAGGTTGCTTGCAAACTATGCCCTGCAAGTAGGAGGAAAAGCCTCCGAAGGAGGATTAAAGGGGAGGCTGGGAGGGGTGGTCGAAATTACGCTCGGCGGCCTCGCCGAGCAGGGTGCCGTTAGGCGGGAGAGGTCTGTCAGACCGACCGCCAAACAAACAGACCTCTCTGGCACTCCGTGCCATCTCCCCTAACTTAGGGGAGAGTGATTTGAAGGACAGAAAAAGAGTAATTAGTAATTGGTAATTAGTAACTATTTTCTTGTTGGCCACATCGCTCCCCCGAATAATAAAAACGCCCACACAGCGTTAGACAGCAGACAAATCAGACTAAAAAAAACATAAAAAGACCTATGAATAAGAACATTGCAGAACTCGCCCCGCAGCGAGTGTGGAAAAACTTTGCAGGACTCACACAGTGTCCCCGCCCCTCCCACAACGAGGAGGCCGCACGAAACTTCATCATCAACTTCGTGAAGGGCTTGGGCTTGGACTACACCGTAGACGAGGCCCTGAACATCATCGTGCGCAAACCCGCCACCGCAGGTATGGAGAACCGCAAGACCATCGTCTTGCAGGCCCACGTGGATATGGTGCCCCAGAAGAACTCCGACAAGGTGTTCAACTTCGACACCGATGCCATCCAGGCCTATGTTGATGGCGATTGGGTAACTGCCGATGGTACCACGCTCGGTGCCGACAACGGTATCGGTCTGGCCGCAATTATGGCAGTGCTGGAGGCCACCGACCTCGTTCACGGCCCCATTGAGGCCCTCTTTACCGCCACCGAGGAGACCGGTATGGACGGTGCTATGGGTCTGAAAGCAGGCGAACTCAAAGGCGAGATTATGCTCAACCTCGACTCCGAGACCGAGGGCGAACTCTACGTTGGTTGCGCCGGTGGTTTGGACTTCAACGCCACACTGCGCTATGGCACGGGGCGCATCCTGAAGAGCGACTTCAGCGGCTATAGGCTTGAGGTTAAGGGCCTTAAGGGTGGCCACTCGGGTATGGAGATTATCCTCCAAAGGGCCAACGCCAACAAACTCCTCTGCCGTTTCCTGAAGAACACGATGGACAAGTATGGCGTGCTGCTGTGCAACATCGACGGTGGTGGCTTGCGCAACGCCATCCCCAGGGAGGCCTTCGCCACCGTGGCTGTGCTGAAGCAGTACGAGAAGAAATTCCTCGCAGCCGTAAGGAAGTTTGAGAAGATTTACAAAGAGGAGTACAAGGGCATTGAGGATAGCATTTCGTTCAAGGCTGTGGCTGTGAAGTGCCCCGGCAAGTGCATCGACATCTTCGACACACAAGACCTCATAGACGCTGTGGTTGGTTGCCCCAATGGTGTAGCCAAAATGAGCCCCTCGATGGCAGGCCTCGTGCAGACCTCCAACAACCTCGCAAGGGTTGTGTCGGAGAAGGGTAAGTTCACCGTTATGAGCCTGTTGCGCAGTTCGGTGCGCTCCGAGAAGGAGGACCTCGCATTGCAGATGAAGACCATCTTTGAGATGGCCGGTGCAAGCGTGAAGCTCACGGGTGGCTACGATGGTTGGAACCCCAACCCCGATTCGCCCATCCTGCACACAATGAAGGAGGGCTACAAGGCTCTCTATGGCAAGGAGCCCGCAGTGATGGCCATCCACGCAGGTTTGGAGTGTGGTATCATCGGTGGTGTCTATCCCAAGATGGATATGATTTCGTTTGGTCCCACCATTTGCTACCCCCACTCGCCCGATGAGAAGGTGAACATCGCCTCGGTGGAGAAGTTCTGGAACTACCTCTGCTACACACTTGAACACGCACCCGAAAAATAGAATAGATGAGTCAGAACAACCGATGGCTCGCCATTGTCAATCTGCTTTCGGGCAGTGGCAAGTGCGGCCGTGATTGGGACAAAATAGCCCAAATACTCTACTCCAAAGGCATCGAGTTCGACACCGTGTTTACGGGCCACCGTTTCCACGCTATAGAACTCGCCCAGAGGGGTATTGAGGAAGATGGATACAGAAACCTTATTGCCGTGGGTGGTGATGGCACCGTTCACGAGGTGGCCAATGGTATCCTCGCCCAGCAGAGCGTGCCCTCTACGGAGGTACGTATGGGTGTAATTGCCGTTGGTACGGGCAACGATTGGATACGTTCCTATGGTATTCCCACCGAGTATGAGAAGGCCGTGGATGTGATTGTTGCGGGCAAGAGCTTCACGCAAGACGTTGCCAAAGCAACCTTCGTTGGCCGCAGCGGGGAGGAGGAGAGCCGCTACTGTGTGAACGTGGCGGGCACAGGTCTTGACGCTGCCGTAAACCTTGAGGTGTGCAAGATGAAGGACAAGGGCAAGAATGGCAAGATGGCCTATATGTTGCAGTTGGCCAAGTCGGTGCTCGGCTACCGCTCGTGCAAAATGTCCATTAGGGTGGACGGAGCGCAGGTGCAGGAGGGGCTGATTATGAGTTCTTCCATAGGCATTGGCCAGTACAATGGTGGCGGTATGCAACAGTTGCCCCTCTCGTTGGCCGATGATGGGCTGTTGGACTGCACTGTGATTGACCGAATGTCGCTACCGAAGATTGTTACGGTGGTTGGCAGGCTCTACGATGGTAAGATTTACAGCGTCAAGAAAGTACACCGCTATCAGGGCCGCCTGATTGAGGTTGCGAGTGAGGATGTGCGTGAGGTGGAGGTCGATGGCGAGCCACTCGGCACCACTCCCGTGCGCTACGAGATTGAGGACAAGAGGCTCACGATTATCGTACCATAGAGGGGCGAATACCCACATAAAGCACAAGGGCACAACCTTAACCGGCTGTGCCCTTGTGCTTTATATACAATATTTTCTATCACTCCTATCTCTCCTATCACTCCTATTTTTTGCTTACCTTTCACTCCTAAACTGCTCAATTCGCCTTGCGAGTTTGGAGAGGCGCACACGGCGGCGAAGGCGCACACGGCGAGCGCAGAGGGTGTCGTGGAGAGTGATGGGAGCAACCCTATGGCTGTGGGCAGCCCACAGTCGGGCACACTCCTCGGGTCCACACTCCTTGAGGAAGGCGTAACCCAAGCGGCAGCGGGCACGGCAGTAGTCCCTCTCATAGCGGGGGCCAAACTCCTTGCGCAACACCTCAACCACTTCCAGCGCCTCAATGTGGCCCGCAATGTTGATGGTGTTGGAGCAACTCTGCTCGTTGGAGCGATTGTAGACGTAGCAACGCTTGTGGGGCAGTAGTTTTACCCTATGGCTGTGGGCCACAAGGCGGGCAAACACAAGCCAGTCTTCGCCATAGCGCACCCCCTCGTCAAAGCGTATGTGGTGGTGCTGAAAGAGTGAACGGCGAAAGAGCGAAGCGCACACCGACACCATAGTGGCGTGGCCAAGTGTCTGGCGAAGAAGTTGTTGTTGCGAGCAAGCCCTGCGCAGTTTGCGTGGGCGGGTGGAGCCATCGGCAAAGAGGTCCACCACCGCAAAGCGCACAATATCACTATTTTGCAAGTGTGGCAGGCACACCTCCAAAGCATCGGGCGTGAGCGAGTCATCGGCATCCACAAACATCACCCACTCGCCCGTGGCGGCATCAAGTCCCGCATTGCGGGCCGAACTCACTCCCCCATTCTCCTTGTCAATCACCTTGATGCGTGCATCCTTTGCCGCAAAGGCACCACACACGGCAAGGCTACCATCTCGGCTACCATCATTGACCAACAGCAACTCAAAGTCGGCCACCCCCCTCTGGGCGAGCACGCTCTCAATGGTGTGTGCCAAGTGTGCCTCGGCATTGTAGACGGGGATTATGATACTTATTTGGGGCATTGTTCAAACATTTTATCCAACGATGCAAACTGCCCGGCAGCCTCGGTGCGAAGTCGTGCAAGTGTGCCCTCATCAAGCCTATGCGGTTGCAGCTCCTCAATGTCGGTACACGGATTGCGCAAGTCAAGCGTGTCGCCCAACCACCCTATGTCATCAAGCACGTGTTGAGTCTTGTCGCTGTAGATTATGGGGATGGTGGGTATTCCAAAGAGGGCACCGAGTATGGTTGCGTGAAAGCGGGTGGCATAGAGCACCGAGGAGGAACGAATGGTGGCAAGAAAACTGTCGATGTCGCCCTCGTAGCGAGCCACCTCAACCTTTGTGCCACACTCCTCTCCGAGCATTGCCACAATGCGCTCACAAGCAGCCACATCTCCCTCGGCACTGCAAAACGAAAGCAACCTCACGGAGTGGCCTTGGGCCACATAGCGGCGAACAATCTGGGCCATCATCTCCTCATAGCGAGCCGTATAGAGGTCAAGCATTGGGCGGGTGGCAAGGTCAATGACCGAGAGGGCCACAGCCACTTGTCCTTTTTCTCTCCCCACAGCACTCCCCAACTCCTTGTGTTCCGCCACAGCGGGCGAGAGTCCGAGGTTGAACACCACATCGGGCGCACACGACACCCTTGGGTTGGAGGCAAAGAGGTTGTAGGAGTAGGTGTCGCGCATACATACCGACTCCACAAACCCCAGCACGCTCTCCACCTCGCGCCTGAATTGGGGCGTTTGTTCAGGGCCATAGTTACACCCCACAATGTGCAGGGGCAAATGCGGAAATGCCTTGCGCAGCAGGCGCAAGTTGCGGGTGGTGGTACACATTCCGCTCTCTCCCCTCTCCATAAATATGGAGCCTCCGATGTAGACCACTGCATCAAACTTGTAGCACCTATATTGATATGGAAGGTGTGCGGCAAAGATGCGATTTAGGCGGTTGCGGCGAATGAGGTGCAGGTTGGAGCGGTCCACAATGCGACCATAGTCGGTGGAGGTAAAGAGATAGAAATCAACTTCGGGGTATCGCTCGGTCAGAATTCTCACCAAGAGGTCATCCCCAAGATTGACATAGAGGTAAGCATAGACCAACACCCGAGGCCTACTCCTCTTGCGAGTGGTATTCACACCTTTGTTCTTCATTTGTTATGGTTTTGCCTTGCGCCTTGAGGGCCATATAGATTTGTCCCTCGGCTTTGAGTTGGTAGTAGGTGTCGGCATTGCGGTACTTGATGACACGTGCGGGGTTGCCTCCCACCACAGCCAGCGGTGGCACATCCTTCGTAACACAACTGCACGCAGCCACCACAGCACCCTCACCAATGCTCACGCCGGGCATAATCGACACATCGGCACCAATCCACACATTCTCCCCAATGCAGACATCCTTGACCACATAGACGTGGTCGTAGGGCAACATATCGCCCTCGTAGCGATGGTTGGAGGTGTGGATGCGGCAACGCGGGCCAAAGATTGTTCCGGAGCCGATGCGACACTTGCCACGCAGACTAAACCACGCCTCGGGACCAATGTAGATGTGCTCTCCGAGGATGAGGTTTTGTGGGTTAGTGATATTGTGTGGGGCACACAGCTCTACGGTGGGGTGTTGCCTTTTCCACGCTCTGCGCCACAGCAGTTTCTTCAGTTTGTTCATTCTCTCTCTATGTGGGGGCTTTCGTTTGGGTATTTTAGCGGGCAGCCAAAGCCTCACTTGTGGGGTTTTAGTCCATCTTCAGCACGGCAAGGAAGGCCGATTGGGGCACCTGCACGTTGCCAATCTGGCGCATACGTTTCTTACCCTTCTTCTGCTTCTCCAGCAGTTTGCGCTTACGGCTGATGTCGCCACCATAGCACTTGGCCGTAACATCCTTACGCACCTGACGCACCGTCTCACGAGCAATAATCTTCGCACCAATGGCCGCCTGAATGGCAATGTCAAACTGCTGGCGGGGGATGAGCTCCTTGAGTTTCTCACACATCTTGCGACCAAAATCGTAGGCGTGGTCGGTGTAGATGAGCGAAGAGAGCGCATCCACTGGCTCACCATTGAGCAATATGTCGAGTTTGGAGAGTTTGCTCTCTCGGTAGCCAATCTGGTGGTAGTCAAACGAGGCATAGCCACGCGAGATACTCTTAAGTTTGTCGTAGAAGTCGAACACAATCTCCGAAAGGGGCATATCAAAGTTAATCTCCACCCTTTCGGGGCCGAGGAACACCTGATTTACCAGTGTACCACGCTTGTCGATGCAGAGTTTGATGACGGCACCGAGGTAGTCGGTCTTGGTGATAATCTGGGCACGGATGTAGGGCTCCTCAATCTTCTCCACCAGCGTGAGGTCGGGCAAGCCCGAGGGGTTGTGTACATCCACCACCTCGCCCCTCTTGGTCGTTACCTTGAAGGATACGTTGGGCACGGTGGTAATCACATCCATATCAAACTCCCTATAAAGCCTCTCCTGCACAATCTCCATATGGAGCAGTCCCAAAAAACCGCACCTGAAGCCAAAGCCCAGAGCCAACGAACTCTCCGGCTCAAAGGTCAGCGAAGCATCGTTGAGTTGGAGTTTCTCAAGCGAGGCACGAAGGTCCTCATACTCGCTTGCATCCACGGGGTAGACACCCGCAAAGACCATCGGCTTGACATCCTCAAAGCCCTCCACACTCTCCGTGCAGGGACGGTCCACGTGAGTGATGGTGTCGCCCACCTTCACATCCTTGGAAGCCTTGATGCCCGACATAATGTAGCCCACGTTGCCGGCCTTAATCTCGTCCTGCTGCACAAACTTGAGTTTCAGCACGCCAATCTCATCGGCGTCATACTCCGAGCCCGTGTTGAAGAACTTCACTCGGTCGCCCTTGCGGATGGTACCGTTCATCACGCGGAAGTAGCCGATGATGCCACGGTAGGAGTTGAACACGGAGTCGAAAATCAGAGCCTGCAAGGGGGCATTTTCATCTCCCTTGGGGGCAGGCACTCGCTCCACAATGGCGTCCAAAATCTCCTCAATACCTACACCCGTGCGGGCCGAGGCACACAATATCTCACTCTCATCGCAACCGAGCAGCTCCACAATCTGGTCCTTCACCTCGTCCACCATAGCCGACTCCATATCAATCTTGTTGATTACGGGAATAATCTCCAAATCGTGCTCCAATGCGAGGTAGAGGTTGGAAATAGTCTGAGCCTGAATACCCTGCGAGGCATCCACCACCAGCAGTGCGCCCTCGCACGAGGCTATGGCACGCGACACCTCATAGGAGAAGTCCACGTGTCCGGGGGTGTCGATGAGGTTGAGGGTGTAGGTCTCACTCCCCTTGACGTACTGCATCTGAATGGCGTGGCTCTTGATGGTGATACCCTTCTCCCTCTCAAGGTCCATATCATCGAGCACCTGATTTTGCAGTTCCCTCACGGTGAGGGTTGCGGTTTGCTCGAGCAGTCGGTCGGCCAAGGTACTCTTACCGTGGTCAATGTGGGCGATTATACAAAAGTTGCGAATGTTTTTCATCTCTCTCTATTGAACATAATATCACGCAAAGGTACATTTTTTTTGCGGAGTTTCAAACCCCTCCTCCCCTCTCGCACACCATTTTAGGTTCCGAGCGGAAAAATAATTGCAAAACAGATGAATAAAAAATCGGCTCTGTGGGCTATTATTGAGAATAATTGCATATATTTGTGGTGAATTTGCACATAGGGGTATTTTTTCAACCACCTCTGCGTTCAATTTAACACAACCACAAACCACAAATTAGTTACACACAAAAATGATTTCTATTCCCGCTGCCGTGGAGGCAGCCATAAAGAAAAGACCTTTCTTGGAGGGTGCCCTCGTAGAGGGGCTCATCAATCTTTCGGCTCTGGCCCGCTCGCTCAAATCGGAGATTGAGCAGCAGGTGGGTAAGGAGGTGAACGACAGTGCAGTGATTATGGCACTCAACCGCCTTGTTCCCCGCTTGGGGAGCATCTCGCCCACCCACATCGGGAGCGTGGTGGACAACCTCGGCGACATCACCGTGAGGTCCAACCTTGCCGACTACACCTTTGCCAACTCCGCCTCGCTCCACCACAAGCAGGCCGAACTGCTCGGCAGGGTCAATCAGATGAAAAACATCTTCTGCACCTTCACGCAGGGTATCTACGAAACAACCCTCGTGGTGAGCGACTCACTCTCGCCCCTGGTGGAGGAGCTTTTTGAGGAGGAGCAACTCACCAGCAAGAACAATCACCTCTCGCTCATTACCGTAAAACTCCCCTCCGACAACACCTCCTGCCCCGGAGTCTACTACTATCTGTTCAAGGAGTTGGCGTGGGAAAACATCAACATCGTGGAGGTCATCAGTACCACCAACGAGTTTACCATCGTGGTGAACGACAGCGACATACAGCGTGCATTTGCAGTGCTGATGAGCGCCAAGAAGGCATAACGACAAACCACACATAGCGCAGGCATAGGAGCGCTGCGCAGAGAAAATAAGTTGGGAATGTGAAATTCTCAACTTATTTTTGTATATTTGTAGGTTGGAAGAATTTTTTACGCAAAAACAGAATAGAAGTATGTCGGAACAGAAACAAATCAAAAAGTTGGCCGAAAACGCCTACCGCCCCCTTGCCGAGGGCGAGGAGTATGTGCCCATTATGAAGGCCTCGGACAAGCCCAAAGAGGTTACTCCCTACTCGGTGGGTATGGGTGTGCTGATGGCCATAATCTTCTCGGCAGCAGCCGCCTACCTCGGACTGAAGGTGGGCCAAGTCTTTGAGGCCGCCATCCCCATCGCCATCATCGCCGTGGGCGTGGGCACCGTGGCCGGCAAGAAGAATATGCTCGGTCAGAACGTCATCATCCAGAGCATTGGTGCATCGAGTGGTGTGATTGTGGCAGGTGCCATCTTCACCCTGCCCGCGCTCTACATCCTTGGCCTGGAGGCCCAATTCTACCAGATTTTCCTCTCCTCGCTGTTGGGTGGTCTGCTGGGCATTGTGCTGCTCATTCCCTTCCGCAAATACTTCGTGAAGGAGATGCACGGCAAATATCCCTTCCCCGAGGCTACTGCCACCACCGAGGTGCTCGTCAGTGGCGAGGGACAGAAGGGACAGGCCAAACTGTTGGCAGTGAGTGGTCTGATTGGTGGTTTGTATGACTTTGTGGTGAGCACCTTCGGCTTGTGGGCCGACACCCTCACCACCCGCATCACCGCTTGGGGCGCACACGCTGCCGAGCAGTTCAAGACCGTCTTCAAGATTAACACCTCGGCCGCTGTGCTCGGTTTGGGCTACATCGTGGGCCTCAAGTATGCCGCCTTCATCTGCGCAGGCTCGTTCCTTGTGTGGTTTGTGGTGGTACCTATGGTGGGCTCGCTGGAGGGTAGCTTCGATGCAGCAAGGCTCGTGGCCCTGCTCGGCATCACCAACGAGAGCCTCCTGGCCAACCCACAGCAGATTTTCACCCCCGAGAACCTCTTTGCCTACATTGGTAAGCCCCTCGGTATTGGTGGTATCGCTATGGCAGGTATCATCGGCATTGTCAAGCAGGCGGGCATCATCAAGAACTCGCTCGGTATGGCCGTGAGCGAACTCAAGGGCAAGAAGAGTGGCGCAGAGGAGAAGCGCACCGACAAGGACATCTCGATGCGCACCATCTTGACCGTGCTCATTGCCGTGCTCATCACCACCCTTGTATTCTTCCGCATCGGTGTGTTGGGCAACTGGTGGATGTCGGCCATTGCGCTGTTGGTGGTCTTTGTTATTGCCTTCCTCTTCACCACCGTTGCCGCCAACGCCATTGCCATTGTGGGTAGCAACCCCGTGAGTGGTATGACTCTGATGACTCTCATTCTAGCCTCGCTGGTGCTGGTGAGCATCGGCCTTGAGGGCGAGAGTGGTATGACCGCAGCGATGATTATCGGTGGTGTGGTCTGCACCGCACTGAGTATGGCGGGCGGCTTTGTTACCGACCTGAAGATTGGCTACTGGGTGGGCACAACCCCCAGGAAGCAGGAGAGTTGGAAATTCCTCGGCACTCTGGTGTCGGCAGCCACCGTGGCAGGTGTGATGATGGTGCTCAACAAGACCTATGGCTTCACCGGCGAGGGTGCGCTCGTTGCTCCCCAGGCCAACGCTATGGCCGCAGTGATTAAGCCCCTGATGACGGGTGGCGTAACCCCTTGGATGCTCTACTTCGCAGGTGCGGCTCTCTCGCTCATTCTCACTATGATTGGCGTGCCCGCATTGGCCTTTGCGCTGGGTATGTTCATTCCGTTGGAACTCAACGCACCGCTGTTGGTGGGTGGCCTCATCGGTTGGTTTGTTACCACTCGCTCGAAGGATGCAGAGGTTAATAAGAAGAGGGGCGACAGGGGTACCCTTATCGCTTCGGGCTTCATTGCCGGTGGTGCTCTGATGGGCGTGGTTAGTGCCGTGCTGAAGTACGTTGGCGTAGACCCATTTATGGGCGAGTGGTTCGCCTCGAATGGTGCCCAATGGGTTGGCCTTGCCACCTACGCAGCCCTGATTGCATACTTCATCTGGGACTCGAAGAGAGTGAAGAATTAAGAGAGGAAAACTATTCACCGATCTAATAGACGGTCGACGGTAGACGGTCGACGGTAGACTAATAACTATGGAACTGAAAGAGAGATTTTTGAAATATGTCGCCTACGACACGCAGAGCGACGAAAACAGCATAACCTTCCCCTCCACCGACAAGCAACTCGTCCTGCTCCGTGCGCTCAAGGAGGAGATGATTGGGCTCGGACTCACCGAGGTGGTGATGGACCAGCACGGCTACGTAATGGGCACCATACCCGCATCGGAGGGCTATGAGAACGCCCCCGTGGTGGGTTTCATCAGCCACGTGGACACCTCGCCCGATATGAGTGGTGCAGCCGTCAAACCTCAATTTGTGAATGACTACGATGGTGGCGACATCGCACTCAACCCCTCGCTCACAATGACCGTCAAGGAGTTCCCCGAGCTGAAATTCTTTGTGGGCCACACCCTCATCACCACCGATGGCACCACCCTCCTCGGTGCCGACGACAAAGCCGGCGTGGCCGAGATTATGACTATGGCCGAGTATCTGCTGGCCCACCCCGAGGTGAAGCACGGCAAAGTACGCATCGGTTTCACTCCTGATGAGGAGATTGGTCGCGGTGTGGACTACTTCGATGTGGAGGCCTTTGGCGCACAGGTGGGCTACACCGTGGACGGAGGTATGGAAGGTGAGTTGGAGTATGAGAACTTCAACGCCGCAAGTGCCAAGTGGGAGGTGAGTGGCCGCAACATCCACCCCGGTATGGCCAAAGACAAGATGGTCAATGCTATGCAGATAGCAATGGAACTCAACTCGCTACTACCCGCCCACCAGAGGCCCGAGCACACCGAGGGCTATGATGGTTTCTACCACTTGGTGGGTATGCGTGGCGAGGTGGAGCACGCCGAACTGAGTTACATCGTCAGGGACCACAACCGCGAACTCTTCGAGCAGAAAAAGGCTCTGATGGAGCAAATCACCGCCTACGTCAATGGCAAGTATGGCGAGGGTACCGTGAGGCTCACCCTCAAGGACCAATATTATAATATGAGGGAGATGGTGGAGCCCCACCCCGAGATTATCGAGAAGGCTATGCAGGCTATGGAGCAGGCTGGCGTTGTGCCCATCGTCAAACCCATTCGTGGCGGTACCGATGGCAGCAGGCTCTCCTATATGGGCCTCCCCTGCCCCAACCTCTACACGGGCGGTATGAACTTCCACGGCAAGTTTGAGTATGTATCGCTCGACACAATGTATCGCTCGGTGCAGACTCTGGTGAACCTCGTGAGGCTGTGGGCCGAGTAGCGGTCAGCGGTCAGCGGTCAGCGGTCCGCAGTCAGCGGTCAGGGGTAGACAGTAAATAAACACA
>JAFVSY010000023.1 GCA_017503465.1 Tidjanibacter sp.
CCTCCTCGCCGGCATTTGCCCAACCCCAGAGGTGGGCGGTGGTGTTACGCTGGAGCACCATATTGTCGCCAATGATGGTGGGTACTCGGAGTGTTTGTGCCACGGCACTTGCCAATGACATCAGTGCCACAAGGAGTGTGAGCACCGTTCTACGCATCTGTTTCATCATCTATTATTGTTTTTTGATTACACTATATCTCTCTAATACTGTTGGGTAGGGGTGGAGGAGGAGTTCTATTTGGCCTTGTGCTCCTCAATCCACCTGACAATCATCGGGTAGGTCTGCTCGCCATACTTGTAGCGCTTCTGGAACCAGAAGCCGTGGCCTCCCGAGGGGAAGATGTGCAACTCACAAGGCACCTTCTTCTGCTGCAAGGCCGAGTAGAACTCAATGCCGTTTTGGCAATCTACCGCTTTGTCATCTGATGTGAGCACAATCATTGTGGGAGGGGTCTTGCGGGTTACTTTGTTTTGCAGCGAGAACTCTTTGCGCAGTGCTTCGTCTTTGGACTGTGCGCCGAGCAGGTTTTCGCGTGTCTCTGCCGAGGAGTATTTCATTGAGATTACCGGATAGACCAACACACCAAAATCGGGGCGGCTTTCGGCCGAGGTGTAGCGGGTCAGCAGGTTGGCGGCAAAGTGGCCACCGGCCGAGAAACCAATCACGCCCACGCTCTGGGGGTTGATGCCCCACTTCTGGGCTCCCTCACGGATAATCCTCATTGCCTTCTCGCCATCCTCCAGCACCACATCGGGGTGCCCATTGGGCATACGGTACTTGAGGATGAAGGCAGCGATACCCTTCTTGTTGAGCATTTCGGCAGTCTTGTAGCCCTCGCGGGTGATGCACACACGTTTGTAGCTACCACCGGGCACTACCAACATAGCCTGACCGGTTGCGGTGCCCTCCTCGGGCAAGAAAACGAGCAGTTCGGGCTCGGTAACGTTGGTGTAGTAGCCCCTGTTGTTCACCCACTCGCTCATATACTCCAACCCATTGCTGGAGGGTACGCCCTCGGGATAGAGGGCCACAACCTCGTTGGGGGTGGGGACCTCCTCGGGGTTGTAGTCAAGCACGTTCTCAATCAGATAGAAGTGGCCGTCCTCGGCACCGAGCAGAATATCCTCCCTGCCATCGCCATTCCAATCAACCACGGTGGGCGACACGGTGTGGCCTTCCAGCACCACGTCAGCCAAGTTGCCCATATATTCAAAATAGGTCTTGCCCTCCTTCTCCTCCACGTTGCGGAACCAAGCGGCGTTTTGCGAATCCACGATGAGGTCTTTGCGGCCATCGCAATCCCAGTCGCAGAAACAAATCTTACGGCGGCCCGACTTGCCGGCAATGCCATCGTTGAGGCGGAGCTCGCCCGCGGTGGAGTCAACCACGCCGGTCTTGTTGTTGTAGAGCGAGCAGTTGGTGCCGTAGAACACCCTCTGGCCGCCTTTGACCACGTGTTTGCCTTTGGCCGTGATGACACCCTTGTAGAGTGCGAGGTAGCCCTCGGTGTCGAGCACCACAATGTCCTCCACACCATCCTTATCCCAATCGGTAACCACAGGAGTGGTGCGCCACTGGGTGGTGAGGGTACCATCGGCGGGCTTCCACCAATTCCAACTTACCAGAGGCATAGGGCCATCCCACAACACCTCAATGTCGGCAGGTGCGGCAAAGTGCATACCGCCCTTCTTGCCCAAATTCCTCAGCCACTGAATTTTACCCCAAATGGAGTTGATGACAATATCCTTGCGACCATCGCCATCCCAATCGGCAATGCTCAACACTGTGTAGCCCCATTTGCGCTCGGCAGGTCCCTGGATGGAACCATTGTCGCCTGCGAGGATGCGGAAGGGTTTGTTGTTTACCAAGATAGGCTCGGGCTCGGCCCACGTGGGGGTGACTCCACCGGTGAGGTTGCGCACCAGAGCAATCTCGCCTGCCGAGTTACCAACCATAAGGTCCTCGGTGCCGTTGCCGTCCCAATCTACCGACCACGGAGTGGCCAATGCGCCATACTTCACCTTGTCGGCCTTTTGGGGCAGGTAGTACACGGGGTCAAATTGGGGCATATTGCGTTTGGTGCGACCGGTGTTGTGCAGCAGTGCAACCCTACCATCCTCGTCGCCAACAAGCAGGTCCACGTTGCCGTCCTTGTCGAAGTCGTAGGCCACGGGCACAATCATCTGCACGTGGAAGCGTACCTCCTTACCGCGGCGGTCGGTCAGCTGTCGGGGTGCAGCGAATTGGGGCTCGGTGCGAGTGCCGATGTTCTCATACCAAGTGAGTCCGTCTACAAACTCGCCACAAATGATGTCCAAGTCGCCATCCTTGTCGAAGTCGGCCACGCAGGGGTTGGGTGCGCCATAGGTGTCGATGATGGCACCTGCGGCCGAGAGTTTACCCGTGTTGATGTACCTACCATCCACGTTCTCAAGCAGGTAGAGATAGCCGTGCAGAGGACCACGTGTCCACTCGCCCTTCTCGTTGTAGGCGTTGTCCCAGCCGTAGTCGTCCCAAGTGTCAATGCCAACCAAGATGTCCTTGTCGCCATCGGCCTCCCAGTCCACATAGCTCCACATATTGCTGCGCGACTTGTTGTAGGTTGCGCCCAGCACCTCGCCCTCATACTCAATCGCTTTGGGGGCGGAGTAGAGCGAGCGGTTGAAATTGGTCCACTCGGTGCCCTTGGCCAACACATACTCCTTGCCGTCCACCACCGAGAGTTTGATGTTGTTGTAGCCCTTGGAGTGGATGCGCTTTGCCTTGTCGAAGAGGGGTGCGCTGTTGGTGCCGATGTTACGGAAGAAGTAGAGTCCCTTGTAGGGCTTGTCGGGGCACGACACCAGCAGGTCGGTCAGACCATCGGAGTCGTAGTCGGTGGGGATGGGAATACCCCACAGGCCCACGCCCAAGTCCACCTCAAGTGAGGGATTGTTGTAGGGTACGATTGTGGCCTTTTGGGCCGAAGCGGTTGTTGTGGCCACAAGTGCGAGGGCCACCACAAACATTTTGGTCAAAGTGTTTAGGCTTTTCATCTATCTCTATGGTTTTGTGTTTTTTAATATGTTTCTATCTTCTTAAAATCGGCCTCCCAATGGCGTGAGGCTCAATTTAATCGTTTTAATTGAGTGTCAATAATAAAAGCCCTTTCGGCTTCTATTATTGGTTCGCACCCGTGTTCTTCCTTCGTTTGGGTCCCTCTACGGATGGGTGGACGACTCGCCCTCCACCAACTCCGCATCGAGCACAACCTTGCGGCTCTCTTGGCAACTCTTCTCCACCAACGCAATGACCATATCAATGGACAAGGTGGCAAACTGCTCAATGGGTTGCTTGAGGTAGGTGATGGTCGAAGGATAGAGGTCAAAGGCCTCGTTGCCATCAAACACCACAACGCCCACGTCATTCGGAGTGGTCAGCCCAAGGCGGTTGAGCACACGCATACCCGCCAGCGCAAGGCTGTTGGTGGCGAAGAATAGAGCGTCTATTTGGCTGAAATCGAGCGAAGAAAAGAGTTCTTTACCGCTCTCCTCAATGTTGGCATAATCAACCTTGTGTACCTTCACATAGTCGCCAAGGCCCACTCTCTGCATCGTCTGCACATAGCCCTGCTCGCGC
The DNA here is from genome assembly GCA_017503465.1 of Tidjanibacter sp. Lineage (GTDB taxonomy): Bacteria > Bacteroidota > Bacteroidia > Bacteroidales > Rikenellaceae > Tidjanibacter. The sequence continues at coordinate 3,620 of JAFVSY010000023.1, forward strand.
TCGGCAATGTTCGACAAGGCCATATTGTAGGAAATCATCTCAATGCGCTTGAACCCACCGGCAAGCAACTTCTCCACAGCCATCCGTGCGGCCCCCTCGTTGTCGAGTACCACGCTGCTCACACCGGGCTCATCTACGCTCCTATCGAGCAGCACCAACGGAATACCCCTCTCTACAACCTCCTTGATGAGCGACTCGCTACCCTCACAAGGCACTACCACAAGGCCGTCGATGCCCTTTTCGATGAACGAATCCACAACCTTACCGAGTTTCTCCACCTTCTCGTCAGTGGAGCCGAACATTACGGTGTAGTTGTAGAAGTAGGCTCGCTCCTCAATCTGTCGTGCGATGTCGGAGAAGAACTTGTTGGAGATGTCCGACAACACCACACCGATGGCTCTGCTGTGTTTGCTACGCAGGCTTCGTGCGGCGTTGTTGGGCTTGTAGTTGTGGCGTGCGGCCACGTCCAATATGCGTTTGGCTGTCTGTTCGCTGACTTTGTATTTGCGCTCTCCGTTGAACGAGATGGTGTTGTTGAGGGTGAAAGATACCAGCGTAGGCGACACACCCGCCTCGCTTGCAATATCTTTGATGGTAATTTTTCTGTCAATCATACCTGTTGGTTCTTGCAGAATAGGAATAATAGTTTTACCTTTGCAAAGGTAATTAAATCGTTTTAACAAACAAAATTATTCCCAATCTTTTTACTCTATTACACAAAATATTTGGTTTCTCCCGCCTTGTGAGGTCGCTCGGGGGCCCACAAGGGTGTTACATCCGCAAAGATAATCAATTTTTATGCAATTATAAATAAGTAAGTTATGGCACACAAAAATTATGTAATCGGTATAGATTTCGGTAGTGATTCGGTGCGAGCCTTGGTGGTGGATTGTGCCACCGGCAAGGAGTTGGCGCAGAGCGTCTCCTACTATCGCCATTGGAAGCAGGGCGACTATTGCTCTCCCAAGGATAATCGCTACCGCCAACACCCCCAAGACTACATCGACTCGCTGGTGGAGATTACCAATGGGGCTATGGCTCAGTGCTCGGAGGAGGTGAAGGCCAACATCGTGGGTATCTCCTTCGACACCACAGCAAGCACCCCCGCACTCACCAACCGCGAGGGTACTCCGCTGGCACTCACCGAGGAGTTCGCAGACGAGCCCGATGCTATGTTTGTGCTCTGGAAAGACCACACAGCCATTGCCGAGGCCGACGAAATCAACGCCCTCGCACACTCCTACCACACCGACTACACCCTCTTTTCGGGTGGCACCTACTCCTGCGAGTGGGGCTGGGCGAAGGTGCTCCATATCCTGCGCACCAATCCTGCGGTGGCCGAGGCTGCCTACTGCTGGGTGGAGCACTGCGATTGGATTAGCGCACTGCTCACGGGCGACACCACTCCGGAGAGGATTGCCCGCAGCCGTTGTGTGGCGGGCCACAAGGCACTCTGGAACGAGTCGTGGGGCGGACTTCCCGAGTTGGAGTTCTTCGCTGCACTGCATCCCCAACTTGCCCAAATGGCCGCTAAGTTTGCCGAGCAGACCTACACGGCCGACTACCGTGTGGGCACGCTCACTGCCGAGTGGGCTGCACGTCTTGGTCTGCCGGAGGGTATTGCGGTGGGCTTGGGTGCCATCGACTGCCACGTGGGTGCGGTTGGCGCAGGCATTGCCGACAATATGCAGGTGAAGGTTATGGGTACCTCCACTTGCGACATCATCGTATCCTCCTACGAGGCCGTTGGCGACAAGGCTGTGAGGGGTATTTGCGGTCAGGTAGACGGCTCGGTATTGCCCGGCAAGATTGGTTTTGAGGCTGGTCAGGCTGCCTTTGGCGATGTGTATGCTTGGTTCAAGAGGTTGCTGGCGTGGCCCATAGGTCGCTTTGGACTTGATGCCGAGGTGGAGGACAAGATTATTGCAGCCCTCACCGAGGAGGCCTCGCGTTTGCCACTGACGGCAGATGACCCTGTGGCTGTAGATTGGTTTAATGGCCGCCGCACTCCCGATGCGGAGCCTCTTGCAAAGGGCTCCATTGCAGGGCTCACAATGGCCACCACTGCGCCGGAGATTTTCAAGGCTTTGGTGGAGGCCACAGCCTTTGGCTCGCGAGCCATCAACGAGCGTATGAGCGAGGAGGGTGTGCGCATCGACGAGATTATTGCCGTGGGCGGTATCTCCAAGAAGTCTGCCTTTGTGATGCAGACTATGGCCGATGTTATTGGCGTGAATATCAAGGTAGTGCGCAGTGAGCAGGCTTGTGCTTTGGGTGCTGCGATGTTTGCCTCGGTGGTTGCGGGTGTGCACCCCAACATTGTGGAGGCTCAGCGTGCTATGTCATCGGGCTACGATGCCGAGTATGTTCCCTCGGAGGCTCGCCACAACATCTACAACGCTCTCTACCAAAAATACCTCCACTTGGGCCACAAATAGGCTTTGGAAAGGGAAATAGACAAAAAGCAACAATGCCTCCGCTTTGGGCGGGGGCATTGTTGCTTTTGTGCCTTGTGGTTTTGTCTCTGTTGGACACAGTCTGTTACGCCTACTTGCCAATTCCTTCGGGCAGGGAGTCGCGCTTTGTGTAGACAAAACTCTCTGCACCCGCAGTGGAAGTTGCGCCCTCGGTGTAGACCTTCAACACCATTGTGGTGGCCGTAAGGCTGCTCACCACATAGCGGTTGGACCACTCGGTGCTATCGGAGTAGTCATATTTGCCGGAGAGGATACTGAGGCCCGATGAGGGGCTCGTGTAGAGGTTGTAGTCGCCGGTGATGACGTCAATCACCGAGCTGTCCACATTCTGATAGAGGGTGTAGGTGCGGCCCACATTGACGAACTCAATGTAGACAACCATATCCTCCGACACAGCCTCACCCTGCCACTCGGTCAGCTGCCACACGCCGGCAATGTTTGCCGAGGTGATGGGCAATTGGGGCTCTCCGGTCTCCTCGGGCTCGCCACAACCCCAAGCGGCCAATGCAAGGGTGGCAGCCACCACAATCTTAAACCATTTTTTCATACGCTCTTGTTTATTTAATATTTATATTTGTTTTTATCTATTTGACTATCAGTTCAATCTTGCGTTCCCTCGGAGGTGCGTCCACACCCTCCAGGTAGAACATCAGGGGCTTGCCGGTCTCCACTGTGGGTGATAGTTCCACCACCAGGTCGCCCTCCTGCGAGGGTGCCAACACCTTGGGCTCGGTGTGGGCGGCAATGCCCTGCGAGGAGAGCCTGCGGTCGTGTCGCACCACGAGTGGGGTGGAGCCTTCGTTGCGCACGGCAATCCTCACGGTGCGCTCGTCGCTCCCAATAGCCACACTCCCCGTGCGCATACGCAGCACTCCAATGGAGTGGGGCCACAGAGGGTTTGTGCCCTCGCCACTCTTCACTTCGCCCACCACCTCAATCACTGCCGAGGGGGCCTCGTCCGAGAGGGTAGTGTAGAGGTAGACCTTGTGGTTTACATTGCCACTGCGCCCTTTGGGGTTGAAAACCAACCCTATGGTGCCACTCTCGCCACTCCCTATGGGCTTGGTGTCGTGGTTGGCTACCAGACATCCGCATCCACTGCGAATGTGTGTTATGGCTGCCTTGCGACCGCTGCGGTTGAGCCACCTCACGGTGAGGTGCTTGGGTTGGTCGCTCTCGTTGAGCACTCCGAGTTGTACCACTCCGCCGGCTTCAATCTCGATGCCCACTTGTGCGGTGTGGGTGGGGGTTGCGACCTCTTGGAGTGTGGCCTGAGGAATGATTTTGATTTGCGCACGCCCCTGTGCGGGCAGTGCCACCACCGCCCCAAAGGCCACCACGCCCATCAACATATTTCTCACTCCACAAGTCATCATCCTGCAAATTCAAAATTCAAAATTGACAAAACAACGTTTTGTCAATTTTGAATTCTCCCTACATCCAGCCGAGGTTGCCTGCGCCCTGCCTTACGGTGATGAGGAACTTCTGCGTGGTGCCACCACTCGTGGTGATGGTGGCCGAGGTGCTACCCGACTTGAGGCCCTCGAAGGTGAGTTTACCGTTGGCCGAGGTACAGGTCGCAATGGCCTCGTTCTCGATGCTCACGCTGAAGGTCATACCCTCGCCGCCCACAAAGTAGCGGGCAGGCAGCACGGTAGATTTCTCGCCCACACCCACGTAGATGTTGGGGAAGGTCATCGGGGTGCCCACGCCATCCAACTTGTTGAGCAGTGCGGTGGCATTCACGAGGCCCGAGCCCATACCGCCTTTGTACTTGTTGAGTGGCATTGAGTCGGCTATGTAGTTGCGAATCTCTTGCAGGTAGATGTAGAACATCTTCTTGGCGGGCCAGAAACTCTCAATGGGGGTTGCGGTGGTGTGGAGCAACTGCTGGAGTTCGGAGGCCTTCACGATGCGGTGCTGGTTGGCGATGTGGGAGGCGGCCAGGGCCAACACACCCGACACGTGGGGACAAGCCATCGAGGTACCGTCCATATAGCCGTAGCCGACATTCTCGGAGAACTCCAGGGGCATAGTGGAGAGGATACCGCCCAACGAGCCGATGGCGGCATTGAGGTCGCCCGCACCGGGCACCTTGATGATGCTCTCGTCGTACTCCCAGCAGTATTCTTGGTCGCCACCGGGGGCGGAGATGGTTACGCCTGTGGAGTAGTTGGTGTAACTTGCGGGGGTGTAGTCGGCTGCGATTGCGGCCACCGACACGGCAATGTCGGCAGCACCGGGGAAGCCTGCCATCGGAGCAAACTCGTTGCCTGCTGCCCACACGGTGATACCACCATCAATGGGACCGCTGGGCGAGCCTGCCTGATGGATGAAGTACTCCATAGCCTCCTTTTGCAGGGGGTTAGCCTGCTCCCATATCTCCTGCGAGGTGTAGCCACTCTGGCCATAGTCGTAGGGGTTGCTTGCGCCGGAGTTGTAGCCCCAGCTGCACTGCAAGATGACGGCTCCGTTGTCGGCGGCATATTTCATTGCCCTGACAATCTGAATGGCGGTGGAGCCATTGTAGCCCGAGAAGACCTGACAGGGCATAATCTTCACGCCTCCGATGCCGTTGTTGCCACCGGCTATGGAGCTGATGCCCACACCATTGTTGTTCACTGCGGCAATGACACCGGCAACGTGGGTACCGTGGCCTGTGTCGCCACTGCGGGCCCAGTTAATCTTGCCCGTTTGGTCCACGAAGTTGTAACCATAGCGGTCGTTGGAGTAGCCATTGCCATCGTTGTCAGCCTTATTATCCTCGTTAGTGTAGGCTATTTCGTTCTCGTTCACCCAGATGTTGTTCTGCAGGTCGGGGTGCTCAATCCACACACCCTCGTCAAGCACTGCCACGATGATTTCGGGGCTGCCAACCGTCTTGTCCCAAGCCTTCTCCACCTGCACATCGGCATCTTTAACCGATTTGGAGATACCATCCTTGACGAGCAGGGTGCCATCGTTGATGATGTCCCACTGGTAGCGCAGCAGGGGGTCGTTCCACTTGCTACCCGCTTTGGCTGTGGAGCGCGAGAGGCTCTCGGCCGAGAGGGGAGTGGACTTACCGGAGTAGTTGCGCGAGATGGTGTAGTTGAGTCCCACGCTCTGCACCTCTCCGAGTCGGGAGAGTTTCTTTGCCACTTCGGCAGCACTCTCGCCCTTGAACTTGACGATGTGCCACAGGTGCAGGCCACTGTTGCGTGTGCGCTGCTCGTGGCGGCTGTCTACGGGGAACACTCGCTCAATGTGGTAGCCCTCCACGATGTCGAGCACCTCGTCCACCGAGGGGACACCGCTTCGTGTGGCACCGCTGCGACTGATGTTTCCCAACATAGCCTCAACCTCCGGACTGAATTTCACAAACAATTCGCCCTCGACATACTCGAAGGCCTCATTAACCACCGAGTCTTTACCCTCCTCGGGGCGTGCATCCTGCTCTGCTCCCAAGTCGTTCAGACATCCGCCCAGGCCGAACATCATCGCCAGGGCTACGGTCATAACCAATCCTTTACGTTTCATAATATCTGTGTGTATATAGTTTTGCTATTGTTTTTCTTCACGTCATTTGCACCTACTCCTCTTCTGCGCCCTCCTCTTCGCCATCGGTGGGCTGCTTCTTGAAGGGGTAGAGTTTGTAGTAGTAGTCGAGGTTGGGCGGCTCGTTGTTGAACTTGGCCAGCTGGCCAGCCTGATTGCGTCCCTCCTGCGGGAACACAAGGCTGTAGGGCAACCACAAGTCCAACGAGGGGTGGTAGAGCAACCAATCGGGCAGGTCGCCTGTGAGGCGGTTGAAGTTGATACTGAACCTCTTGGCGTGGGGCATCACCTTCTTGATTTTGTTCTGCACAAGGAACTCCGGCAGACTATCGCCCTTGATGCGGTCCTCCTCGGTGTAGCACGGAACGCTGTCGTCATCGAGGAAGTCGGGCAACTCGCCTTGCAGGTAGTTCACCGACAGCACCAAAGTGTCCAAACCCCACAGCAAAAGTTCTTTGGGGAACTCCTTTTCCTCAATGAAACCACCCAAGTTGGTCTTTGTGGTGTTGCTCAAATCATTGATTGTGCTACGCTGGTTGGCATTGAGTATAAGGGTACGCAACTTGGGGAAATTCTCCTTGGTGAGCACCTCGGGAACAGTGGCAAAGTTGTTGGCACAAAGGTCGAGATACTCCAAGTTGTGCAGGCGGGCCAACTTCTCATCCACACTGATAAGGCCGTGGGCACCGATGGTAAGTCGTTTGAGCTGAGTGAGTGTGGTGATTTCCTCGCCTATGGTTAGGTCTTTGAGGAAGGTGTTGGTGTTGCCAAAGATGTAGATTTCCTCGGTAGCGGTGAGGTACTTGAACTCATAGGGCAGGGGCTCGTTGGTGTTGTACATATAGAATTGTACCCTCTTTACACGGCCCTTATACTCCTCTTTGTAGCCCTCGTGCTTCTCCTCCCAGAGCACCACATTTTCCCACCTCTCCATCGGGATTGAGGTGTCCCACATTGAGAGTGTGCGCAGGGCACGCTGGATGCTGATGAGGGCTACCGAGTCGCCCGCACGAGTGCCCTCCTCAATGGGCTCTGCGGCTTTCTGTACCACCTCCAACACATCCTGACGGGCCAACTCCACACCGCTCTTCTTGGGCACAAACTCCACCCTTGCAATGCGCTCCTCGGCTTTGGTGTTGATGTCCCATTCAAACTCAATCTCCACCATTCTCGGACGCTCACCGCGGTTTAGGTTGAGCGTGTGGTTCTTGTTGCTGAGCCAGTTTATACCCTCCGGAATTTTCACGTCAAAGTCGATGTTACTCTTCACCATAACACTGAACTTGCGATTTTCCAGCATATCATAGTTGGCCAAATTCTGAACATTCTCTTCCAACTCAATGGCATAGTCGAAGCCCTTTTGGTTCACCACAATCTCTTCGGTCTTGCCACTGGCGAGGTTTTCGATGTAGATTTTGCAGTTGCGCCCCTCGGTGGTGAGTGCCGAGTCGATGACGAGTTGGCACTCGGTGCTGCCATTGCCATTGGCGGGCGAGATGGTGAGCCAAGGCACATTGGTCGAGGCGGTCCACTTCTCGGCGGAGTAGACTCTCACTCTCTCTACGCCACCCACAGCCTCCACGCTGAGAGGCTCCTTCACATCAAGGCCAAACTCCACGTTGGGGTCCCTCTGGCAGCCAACGAGGCCACCTACAAGAGCCGCCATAGTTGCTATGCTCGCCACTATATGTTTGTTCCTCATTTTCATTCTTCTTCTATTCGCTATATATAAATATATGTATATCTCTTCGTTCTTACGCTCTCTCTCTCTTCTCTACTATGTCATTAGCGCACCTACTCCAACATTATCGGGCAGTTGAGAATATTCTGCGACTTGTCGTAGAGCAGTATGTAGGCTCCCACTTGCCAAGCATAGCAGATGTCCTTTGCATCAAAGATGATGTTGGGGTTGTCGCTGATGTCGAGATAGTAGCACAGCGTGGATATGGTGTCATCAACCACACGCAGGTCGTTGGAGCCGAGGTAGAGGCCCCTCAAACCAAAGTGTTGATAGATACCTGTGGGCCACTCGCTAAGGGTGCGCTCGCCCTTGCTACCACGCTGACCACGCAGAGCAAACACCGTGAGGCTGGCGCAATCCAGCGGCTCGTAGGGGAACTCGCTGAAAGCGTTGTAGGAGAGGTCAATACCGTAGAGGTAGGGGAGGTTGCCTGCGTGCAACTCCCTCGGAAGGTCCGTAAGGTAGTTGTACGACAAGTCCATAGAGGTCAGATTGACCATATCTTTGAACGCCGTTTTGGGTATCTCGGTCAGTTGGCAGAGGCTGGCATTGATGAAGTCTACGGTAGACTTACTCTCGGCCAAGCAGGTGGGGAACTTCTTGAGGGGGTTCATCCTCAATGAGAGAGTACCCACTTTGAGGCCCTGAAATGTTCCGTCATCCTCGCCCTCAAAGCCGGTGATTTTGTTGTCCACAAAACTAACCGAAGCCATTGTGTACAAACTCTTGGCGCTGAATATGTTGGGGACCTTGGTGAGCAGGTTGCTATTGACCGAGAAGGTCTCCACATCGTCATAGCCACAGAAGTAGTTGAGTCCGCTTTCGGGGTCTTTTTCGTGAGGTATGGTCGTCAGACGGTTGTTGTCCAAGTAGAGCTGCACGGGTGCAACATCCTTACCCCACGGGTGCAACACCTCAATCTCGTTGTAGGCGAGGTCCACAAGGCCAATCTTCTTGAAGTTTTTGAAATCTTCGGGCACCTCACGCAGACGATTTTCGCGTGCATAGAGGATTTGAATCTTCTCCTTGCTGGGGCCATTGGCCAGAGCCACAATGCCCTTGTAGCACTCCTCGGGCGACCATTGACGGTTGTTGGAGATGTTGATGGAGACCAACTCGGGCATCTGACCGATGACCACGGGGAACTCCTTCATATTGGGGCAGTTGTAGATTTCAAGGTCCGTACACGATGCAAGGTTTGCTACCTCGGCGGGCAGGCTCGCAAGGGTGCTGTTGGCGATGTAGAGATACTGCAACTTGGTCAGGTTGCCAATGGTGCTGGGCAGCGAGCGAAGTCCGTTGCAGATGGTGCCGTGGATGGTGTCCATAGGCTTCACACTCTTGGGCTTACCACTCTTGGTGTCGAAGATTTCGCTCTCTTTCATAGTCTTATAGAGGCTCACTTCGGGAATTTCTATGTTGTGCTCGGCCAGTGCCCTTGCAATGGGCTCCGACATCTGCACCGGCACGTGGATGGTGTGCAACCACTCTCCGTGGAGGTCCAAACGTTGTGCGCTCTTCTCGGCCACCGAGCGGCTCTTGTCGAGCGTGGGGTCGTAGTAGTCGTTGTGGTCGTTGTGCGTACCGAGGTAGAGTTCCACAAGTTCCGTAAGCCTGCCGATTTCGGGCGACATATCGCCCGAAAAGCCGAAGTTGCTCAAATCGATGCGAGCCACGCGACCATTGGAGTGAATCATCACGCCCGGCTGGTCGCCCCACAAATCAACATCTCTATTTTCAAAATTCCAGTTAGCACCGGTGGCGTAGTCCTCGCCGAAGTAGTTCCAATTGGGGCCGTCAAGGCTCTCCCAAATGGCTTTCAGGGCGTAGTAGTCCTGAATATAGAGGTCGGCCTCGTGGAGTGTTACGTTCACATCCACTTTGGAGATTTGGTTGTCCTTTACCCTGATGGAGTTCTGCTTGTTACCCGAGGTGCTCTCCAAGAGAATACCGTTTTTGGTGAATGTCTCATACTTCGACACCACATAGTCGCCGGCCGGCAACCACACCAAACTGTCGCACACCACGTGGGAGGTTTTGTTGCCATCCTCCGTGTAGTCAATCTCAAACTCGCAAGGCAGGTTGCGGATGATGACACTCTCGTTGCTCAGTTGGTTCTTCAGCGTAATATTTGCCTTCTCAATCTCATCGAAGGTATATTCCCTATCCTTTTCGGTGGTTGCTGCCTTGCCCACCTGCTCAAAGGCTTTCACGAGTCTGAACGACACCAAGCCACGCTGGGGTACATCCACCGTGATGTCCTGCACGGTGAGTCCTCCCTCCACCACCTCAAAGGTGTTCTCAATGGTGGGGGCATAGGAGCCCAACGAGTTGTCCTCGGCATCGTAGAGCACAAAACCGTGGAGTTTGTAGGCACCCACGAGGAGTTTGATTTTGTCGCTCCTAAGGCCCCATTCGCCAACCTCCGAGCCATCGTTTGCCAGAGTGAGGGTTTGGATGATGGTACGCTCGTAGTTCTCGTCGTAGCCGAGCGTTACCTGCACCTTGTAGGCCTCACGCAGGTAGTCGAGCCTGCCGTCGGTTGCCCTCGTTGGGGTGCTTTGCTTCTCCACCTGCTCCTCGGCAGGGGTGTAGGAGGCGTGCTTGTAGAGCTTGAACTGCGCATAGCCATAGCCGCTTTCCACAAGGAGTTCATCTCCCGAGTCGGCCGTACATCCCACCGAGAGGAGTCCCAATGTGGCAATGGATAGCGCCCAAATCAAAATGTTTCTCAATTTCATATATACACGTTTCTATTGCTTCTCTTGTGTGTTTGCGGTCTGCTTAGTTGGCGTTGTAGTAGATTACAATCTGTGCCACATCGGTACTTCCGTTGTAGAGTGTTACTCGACCGCCCTTGATATTCTCCTGCGAGTTGATGCTGATGCGCACTCGCTTGTTGGAGACTTGGGTAGCTGAGATGTAGCCCTTGTTCTGCTGATAGGAGTCCCAAATGGAGTTGTAGGAGGGCACTTTGAGTTCCATCTCCTTGTAGTTGGGACCACAGGTGATGCGGTAGAGGGCCACGCCGCGCGACACCGTGTCGCTATCGTAGTTATCCTCGCCCACTTGGATGCGCTCCAATGTTGCTCCTGCTGTAAATGCCTCGGTGGGATTAGCAAACTGGATGGGGGCTTCCAAGTTGGCATAGGGGTCAAGAGCAGGGTCCAACACGCAGTGCACGAGCGCAAAGGCGGTGCCTGCCGAGTTGTAGAAGATGAAGGTGGCCTCGTTGCCGCCATCGGCTGTGGGCTGGCTGTTGGGCACAAGTCCTGCCGCCTTGTCCTCCTCGGAGTCGCTACCGAGCCTCATCGTGATGCGGTAGAGCACTCCGTCGGCCGAGGTGCGGTCGCAGGGGGCAATTCCAATCCAGCAGTTCTCCACATCGTACTGTCCCTTGGGACCATAGATTTCGTAACGTGCAAACTCATCGGCAAAGAGCAGTTCGGAGCCCGCCTCATTGCTCTTGTAGGTCAGGCGGTAGCCATTGGGCACCTCGGCCCACTGCCCATTCCAAGGGGCGGTGCCGGGTGTGAGTTCCTCCCACAGACCACCGGTGGCCATCATTGCGTTCTCGTTCTCGACCGCCACAGCCTTTTGCTCCTCGTCAGCGGTACCTGCTTGCACAAGGCGGCAGAGCACATACTCTTCATACTCCTCCACCATTGCGCTGTTGTCGCTCTTCACGAGCTGTGTTATGCTGCTCACCTTGTCGGCCACGTTTGCGGGCAGGGCCACAATGTAGCACTCTCTTGCGGTGGCATAAGTGGTGGGTTGTGCGGAGATGGTTAGCGTGCGCTCCCACACGCCCACCTTGTCGTTTGCACCCTCGGCATAGTCGCCAACCACAACATTGGCCCATTCGGAATAGTCCACGCTGTCGGAGGCCCAGAAGCGGTTATTATAGTAGGTGAGTTTGTAGAGTTTCATTCCATAGGGGGCCACAAGCACTCCCAACACCTCTTCGGAGTAGGAGTAACTACTGGGTTGGTAGTAGAGGCCCTCGGAGTTGAACTTGAGCTCCTCACCGAGCGACCAGCCCATAAAGTCCTTGCAACCCTCCAACGAGAAACTCAGTTGGCTCACCACCACAATGTCATCGGTGTTGATTGTGCCATCACCATTGTTGTCGCTTGAGATGTCGCACAATTCCATTTGGTACTCGCCCGACTCCAAGGGCCACAACTCGTTGTGTACCTTGAGAAGTATGTGGGTGCTGCCAGCCTCGCCACCATAGATGTCGTTGCTGTCCATCCACTCGGGAGCACCCCTCAGAGTCCATTTGAAGTTGGCCTCCACTTTGATGTGGTGTATCCACTGCGACTGGGAGTTGTCCCAAATCATTGCCACCTGTTGTGTGGGCTCGCTCTCGTATATCCACGAGCCGTCTTCTTCCTGCTCAAAGACCTCTTCGCTCTGATTGTAGCGCACGGTGTAGACCTTGGCACTGCGCTCCATCTTACCCTTGGTGAGCCTTGCCACCACCTCGGTGCGGGTGCCCATAGTGAGGCTTATTTCGCACACCTGCGACTTGTTGAAGTCGGTTTGGTCTACCACCACCACACTAATTTCGTGGGTGCCTGCGCTTCCCCTCTGCATCAGGTCCTCCTTGCCGTTGTCAAGCAGGAGTTTGAAGTATGCGAATTGCTCGGATGGGATGTTGAGTTTCCAATCCATATTGGGGTTGATGGTGAACTTGAAGGTTTCACCGGCCACCACATTGGCTTCGATGAGGGTGGGGAAGTTGGGCTCCACCACATCGGGCTCGGGTGTTTGGCAAGCGGACAGTGCGAGTGCCACTACTGCCACGCTCCATTTGAGTATGCTGCTAAAGTATTTCATAACTTGTCTATCTTTTTTGGCAATTAGCCATTAGTGCTTTCTTTGTCGTTGGGGCGTTGTAATTCAATTTTGAATTCTCAATTCTCAATTCTCAATTCCAAAACAGACGCCCCCGCCACTCCGTGGCACCCCCTCTAACTCAGAGGGGGACGTGGTCGGATGGCACGGGTAATAAAATCGTTACCCAAAAATAAAAATGCGCCACAGGCACCACAATTTTCAATTTTCAATGTACAATTTTCAATTCTGCCTAAAGTCTTCGGCTTCGGCATCACTAATCCACTCCACCACGTTGTAGTAGTCGCCCACGGTGCCCACAGGGGTGCCGAGGTCCTCAATGTAGGCGTTGAGCCAGATGGCCGCAAAACGCTGACACGAGTTGAAGTAGGACTCTGCATTGCGGCTGTGCTTGATGCGCAATTTGTTGTCGCCCCAAGCGATGCCGAAGATGCTCTTCTCGTCGCTGACCACCTGTGGCTCAATTGTTATGAATGGCTTGGCAGGGTCCTCCGTTTGGAAGTCCACGGCAACATCATAACCATCGTAGAGGAAACTGCGGAACACCACCGAGTTCTCACGGGTGGGGTGTGCCTCGGCCCTCACGAGTCGCTGGTAGGAGCGGTTTTCGCCCGGGTAGTCGTAGATGAGCAACGAAGTTACAAGGCACCAACCGGTGAAATCCTCCCTCACAAAGGGACAGCTCTTGTAGATGGTAATCTTGCTGGTGAGGCTCTCCTCATAGAGGTCCCACTCCAACTCCTCGGGCACCACCAAGCGGAGGATGAAGCCGAGCGAGTCGGTGGGCTGAATGTTGTCGTAGTAGCCCTTGATTTTCACCTCGGTGCTCATTTTGCCCGCAGGGATGGTTATGGTGTTGGACAACAGGCGGTAGTGCACGCCCTCGATGGCGTTGCTACCCTTGTCAATCACCTCCACACCGAAGGTGCGGTCCTTGGAGGCGGCTTTGGTGGCAGCCACCACCACCGAGAAATAGTCTTGGTCCTGGAGGACAAGTTTCTGCTGTTCGGGCTCGGAGAACATCACATACGACCTGTCGTCATAGGTGGTGTAGTGCTCCTCGCAACCAATGAGCCCCACTGCGAGTGCGGCCACTGCGATAAGTATGCTTACGGTACGTTTCATCATCATTTTGCTTTTCCTCCTCCCTACAATTGGTTTTGTTCAACTTCGGAGCCCGGGGCCTCAATCTCGTGCTGCGGTATGGGCCACACAAACAAGGGGTGGTCGGCCCTCACGGAGAGCGAACTTCCCTCCTCAAGCGAGTTGGCCTGCGGGGTGCGTGTGAAGCCCTCGCCACCACGGTAGAGGTTGCCCCAACGCTTGATGTCTTGCAGGCGGTGGCCCTCCATATAGAGTTCCCTAACCCTCTCCTCGGCAATCTGCTCGATGCAGTTGTCGGCGGTGAGCGATATGCCGCCACCGCTTACAAAGCGTGTGCTACGCAGTGCCACGAGGTCTTTCGACGCGAGCGAGTAGTTGGGCGTGGTGCTGCGGCAGTAGGCCTCGGCCCTGATGAGATACTGCTCGGCAAGGCGGAAGGGCTTGGGCATCGACACGTGGTAGATGAAGCCGTTGTTTATGAAGTTTTGGTTGCCGTAGTACTTCACCAGCAGAGGCCACGAGAGTCCGTGTGCATAGCCCGTTGGCAGGGTTGCAAAGTAGCTGTCGTAGCGCAGGTCGCTACCCGAGTAGAGGTCGAGCACCCACCGGGCCGGCACATAGTCGGGGTAGTAATAGTAGTAGTCGGTGGTGAAGTTCAGAAAACTCTGACCGAGCGCACCACCATAGGAGGTCTGCGTGAAGCCCACTTGCCAGATGGTCTCGGTGGCCACGTCGTAGTTCCACATATAGTCGAAGTAACTCATCGTGCTGGTGTAGGCCTCGTTGGCGGCCGAGAGGCGATAGTATTTGCTCTCAATCACCTTGGTGGAGTGCTCAATGGCACTCTGCCAATCCTGCATATAGAGGGCCACCCTTGCGTGGAGTGCGTGGGCCACGTAGCTGGTCATATAGTAGCTGCTGTAGAGGGTGAGATTGCCCTGCTTGCTGTAGAGTTCCTCGATGCGGGCGAGAATTTCTTCGGCCTGCAGGAGGTCTTTGACCACAAAGTCGTAGGATTCCTTCATCGAGGCCCTGCGTGCGGGCTCGGGCTTGGAGAACGACTTGCGCAACACCACTCCGAGGTCGCTCTCGGCGGTGGCGGGGTTGTAGGCCTTGCAGTAGAGTTTGAGCAACTCCGAGTAGCAGAGAGCCCTGATGGCATAGACTTCGCCGGTGTATTGCTCCAGCGTGGTGATGCTGTCGTCATCGGTCTGCTTGCTCATCACGCTGTCGATGCGCTCAAGGTAGAGGTTGCAGTTGGCGATTATGCCATAGAGTGAGGCATAGACCGACTCCACCTCGGAGGTTGTGGGGCGGATGTTCCACTGCCAAAATTGGCCCATAGCGTTGCTGTAGCCCTCCACGGCATAGACCAAGTCGGTCTGCACGTCGGGCAGCAGTGTGAGGTAGCCACTCCACAGTGCGCTACTCTTCATCAGGGCGTAGATACCCGTAACGGTCTGCTCTGCATCGTTGAAACTCTGCATAGCCTCATCGGTGGGTATGGCCGAGCCGGGCTCTTTGTCGAGGCAGGAGGTGGCGGTGAGGGCCACGGCCAGAACCACTGCCAGGTGTTTTATGTGTGTTGTAATCTTCATAGTCGTTGCGTCGGTTTAGAAAGTGAGGTCCAGGCCAAAGGTGTACTGACGAGCCATCGGGTACTGTGCCGCATAGATGTTGGCCGTACCCTCGGGGTCAAGGCCCGAGAAGTGGGTGAAGGTGAGCAGGTTTTGGGCCTGCACATAGACCCTCGCACTGCGGAACACCTCACTATTCGTGGGGATTTGGTAGGCGAGCATAAGGTTTTTGAGCCTCAAGAAGGAGGCGTCCTCCAACAGCCTGCTGTCAAACTCGGTGTAGACTCCGTGGCGGGGAATATCCTTCACATCGCCCGGGGCTTTCCATCGGTCGGTGAGCAGACGGCGCGATTGGTTGTAGGTAGCAAAGCGACCGTTGGACTCGTCAAAGTAGCGGTCGTTGTTGAGCATCCATCTGTCGGCCACCCAGCTGAACTGTGCGCTGAGCGAAAGGCCCTTGTAGGAGAGCGAGGTTCCAAAACCACCCTGCCACGGTGCGTGGTAACTCTTGCCCACCAGCACCTTGTCCTCATCCCTCAACACGGTGGTCAGCTTGCCCTCCTTGTCGTACCACAGCGCATCGCCATTGATGGGGTTTACGCCCGCATAGCGGTTGATGTAGAACTCCCCGAGGGGGTGCCCTTTGACGAGTTTGGTGTTGGTACCGGAGAGTTCATACTCCTGCACGTCGCCATAGAGTTCGGTAATCTCGTTGTGGTTGTACGACACGTTGGCGTTCACATTCCAGAGGAATTCATCGGTGGCCACGAGGGTGTAGTTGGCATTGACCTCCACACCTGCATTGACCATCTCGCCCACGTTGTCCCAATAGTAGCCATAGCCACTTGTGGAGTAGGGCAGGGGCACCTGCATAAGCATATCGGAGGTGCGCTTGTAGTAGAGTTCGAGGTCCACATTGAGCCTATTCCACAGACCCACGTGGAAAGCGAGGTTGGTGGTCCAAGGCTTCTCCCAACTGAGGTTGTCGTTGCCGGGTTGCATCAGGCCCACACCTGCATCGCCCACGTAGTCGAGTCCGCCACCCACCAGAGCCATATGCTCGTAGTTGGGGATGGAGGAGTTACCACTCGTACCGGTGGAGAAGGCAATCTGACCATTGGTGAGCCAATCAAGCGTGCCGGCCATAAAGTTCTCCCTGCGGATGTTCCACATCAAGCCCACCGACCAGAAACCTGCCCAGCGGCTGTTGCGACCAAACCTTGAGGAGCCATCGGCACGCAGAGCCACCTCGGCGAAATATTTGTTGTCGTAGTTGTACTCCCCACGCGAGAAGAACGACACAAAGCCGTAGTCGGAGTCGGTGGTGTCGTCCCACGAAGTTGCCCTCGTACCGGTGGAGATGTTGGTCAGGCGGTCGTTGTTCTGACCTTGGGTGAGCAGGCTGAAAGCCTCGTAGTGGTAGTCCACACCCTCCTGACCGAGTAGCACGGTGAATTCGTGCAGGTCGTCCACCTTGAAGTTGTAGTTGGCGGTGTTGGTTATGCTCAATGTGTAGCCGTCGGTCGAACTACGCGAAGCCGAGCCCTGGCCCTGATTGGGGGCATAACTCGGATAGGAGACTCCAAAGCCCGTGGTGTGGGAGTAGTCCACACCCATCTGCGAGCGAAGGGTGAGCCCTTTGAGCGGGGTGGCCTCCACAAACACGGTAGACATCAGTTTGTATTTCTTGAAACTCACGGGGTTGTTCTCCAACCACTCCAGCGGGTTTTGTCCGTTACCCCTCCACGAGCCGTCGGCTATGGATGCCAACGAGCCGTCCTCCCTGCGGGGATTCCAATAGGGGAGCATAAACCTTGCGGCCGAGATGGGCGTTACAAGGGTGTAGGCACCATCGTCGGCCTGCTCAATGCGCTGGAAGTTGAGCATAGTGTTGGTGCCCAACTTGAGCCAATCGGCGGCCTTGCGCTCCACGTTGGCCCTCATTGAGAAACGCTCAAACATCGAGCCCACAGCCGTACCGTCCTGCGAGTAGAAGCCGCCCGAGAGGTAGTAGTTGGTCTTTTCGTCCGCACCCGACACGGCAATCTCGTAGTTCTGCAAGGGTGCGGTGCTGTTGAACACCTCGTCCATCCAGTTCACGTCGGTCTGCGAGAGGAAGGCGTAGTCCTGCCCGTCGGTCATACCCACCTCTTGCTCATAGCGGATGCGCTCGGGGGTGGTCATCAGGTCCCACTTGCTGCCGTCGGCCTGCGAGAAGCCGAGTTGCATACGGTAGTCGATGCGTGGGCGGTCGGCAATGCGGCCCCTCTTGGTGGTGATAACAATCACGCCATTGGCTGCCCTTGCACCATAGATGGAGGTGGAAGATGCATCTTTCAGCACCGAGAGCGACTCAATGTCGGCAGGGTTGATGGTGTTGAAATCGCTTGCCGAGATGGGCACACCGTCAAGAATGTAGAGCGGTGCGGTGCCCGAGTTTATGGAGTTGGTACCACGAATGGTCATCACGGCCGATGCACTGGGCTCACCCGTGTTGGACAACACGCTCAGACCAGCCACCTGTCCTTGCAGGGCTTGGTCGAAGGCTGCGGTGGGTGTATTCTCAATTTTCTCCGACTTCACGGTCGATACGGAGCCTGCCACGGTGCCCTTCTTACGCACACCATAGGCAATTACCACCACATCCTCCAGCACCTCGCTGTCGGTGTGCATCTGCACGTTGTGGATGGCTTCGGCCGCATCGGTGGGCACACTCCACACCACATCCTTGTAGCCCATATAGGAGTAGGTGAGGCTTGTGCCAGCCTCAACGTCGATGCTGTAGGAGCCGTCGATGTAGGTGGTAACACCACTGAAAGTTTCGGTCAGCACGGTAACGCCGATGAGTGGCTCGCCACTCTCTCCGTCTACCACCGTACCGCTCACTTTTACCTTCGGACCTTGCTGTCCGAAGAGGTTGCTTGGGGCGAGTGCCAGCAGCACTGCCAATAGCAGTTGGGTTATGGTTGTTCTGTTCATAGTCCTATTCATAGCGCGCAAATGTACAACATTTTTTCGGTTTCCTACATAAATATAAATGTATAATTGGCCTCGGGGCACACTTTTTTTATTCCCTTTGGTCTCCACTTCCAACAAAAAAACTATACATTTGTGCAAAATAGTATACACCTATGCGAAGACTACCCCTCCTACTGTTCGCCCTGCTCACCCTTTGTGCCTCTGTGTGTGGACAAAAGGTGGAGCGAAAAACTTACACTTTTACACACCGTGGCGACACTCCGTTGCAACTCGACCTCTACAGCACCTCGCCCGAGCAGGTGCAACCCTGCTTGGTCTACGTGTTCGGCGGAGCCTTCATTGCGGGCTCCCGTTATAGTGATGGGCTGTTGGATGTCTATGAATACTTCGCACGCCGTGGGTGGAAGGTGGTGGCCATCGACTACCGCCTCGGACTCCGTCCACTCATCGAAAAACCCACGGTCAAACGCTCCGTGTTCGATTTCCGTTCTATGCTTATGCAGGCGGTCGATATGGCTGCCGAGGACCTTCTAGAGGCCACTGCCTACCTTGTGAGCAACGCCTCGCAACTCGCCATCAATCCCGAGAAGATTGTAACGATGGGCTCCAGCGCAGGAGGTATAGCGGTGTGCCAGGCCGAGTGGGCCATTTGCAGTGGCGATGTGGCTGCTGCGGTGTTGCCTGCCGACTTCAACTATGCGGGCGTAATCTCAATGGCGGGTGCCATTATGGAGCGCGGGCGCAGGCTCCGCTGGGAACGTACTCCCTGCCCGATGTTGCTCTGCCACGGCAATGCCGACCGCAATGTCCCCTATGGTCGCCAATCACTCTTTGGGGTGTCGCTCTTCGGCTCGGAGGCCATCTCGAAGTCGCTTGAGAAGGCGGGCATATCGCACTGGTTTTACGACGTTTGCAAACGTGGACATAGCCTCTCGTGGCGACCGATGTATGAGCAGAGGGACCTCATTGAGAGTTTCCTCACGAGGGAAGCCTTGGGGTGTGAGGGTAAGAGCGTACACCTGCGTGTGGACGACCCTGCACTGCCCAATGTGAGGACCAACTTTGGCCTGCTGACCTACATTAAATCCAACTTCGGTGGCCGCACCTCCTCCGACCTGGAGATTGTGATGGATTAGGCCTGTCAAAAAGCCCTCGGACCGAGGGCTTTTTGTAATTCAAAATTCAAAATTGACAAAACGTTGTTTTGTCTAAAATGCTCCCGCTCGGCAGAGTCTGCAAGCCGCCTCTGCGCTCGCTTACTCGCATTTGCCAAAATTCAAAATTATCCCCCTCTAAGTTAGAGGGGGTGCTGCGTAGCAGCGGGGGCGTCTGTTTTGAAATTCAAAATTCAAAATTCAGAATTCAAAATTGATGGCAGAGAGGGAAGTTAGAGAGGTTAGGGAGATTAGGGATAGAAAGAGCCTCCAAACTCCCTAAACTCCTTAAACTCCCTAAACTCCCAAAGCCCCGGGTATTAAAAAAGATACCCAAGAATAAGAAGGTCCCCCTCTAACTCAGAGGGGGACGTGGGCGGATGGTGCGACGGAGATTATTTTGCGCTTTTTGAATATAGGTTTTCGTTTTTCGTAGGGGCAGTAACGCTGCAAAATCCTATCTTTGCGGAAAACCTGATTATTGGCCTACTGTATGAAATCGAAGAAAACCTTTCTGATGCTGATACTTGCGGCTGTGGTCGCTTTTGCGGCACCCGCCTGTGAGGAGAAAAAATCCCCCACGCCCGAGTGGGAGTGGCCCGACCCTACGCCCGACAAGCCCACCCCCGATGAGCCCACAGGGCCCAAGCCCCGCTACATCTGGATAGACGCTGCGTCAAACTTCCACGACTACGCCAACGACAAAGCCAAGATAGAGAGCGATATGGCAAAGGTGGCCGACACGGGTTTTACGGACATCGTGGTGGACGTTAGGCCCACCAGCGGCGATGTGCTTTTCCGCACCACCCACACCGAGCAGGTGAAACGGCTCGCCTCGTGGGCAGGTGGTAAGGGGTATCATTGGGAGGAACGCACCGCCACGTGGGACTACCTCGACGCATTCATCGAGGCGGGCCACAAGGCAGGCCTACGAGTACACGCAGGTTTCAACACTATGGTGGCGGGTGTGGCCAACTCCCTCGGACAAGAGGGTATGGTTTTTCGCGACGCCAAGTATCGCAATTGGGTAACGGTGCTCAACACCGCCGACGGATTGCAGAGCGAGATGAGCACCTCCTCCTCTGCCAAGTTCCTCAACCCTGCCCACCCCGATGTGGCGGAGTTCTTGTGCAACCTGCTCAAAGAGTTGGCCGCCTATGAGGAGTTGGATGGCATTGTCCTCGACCGCTGTCGCTACGACAACCTTATGAGCGACTTCTCGGATATTTCTCGCACCAAGTTTGAGCAATATCTCGGTAGGACCATTGCCAACTGGCCTGCCGATGTGATGGCTCCGGGCAGCGCGACACTGCCTGCGACGCTGACCACCGTGCAGTATGAGTGGCTTGAGTTTAGGGCCAAGACCATTCACGACTTCATCGTCAAGGCAAGGGATGCGGTGAAGAGTGTCAATTCCGACATCTCGTTTGGAGCCTACGTTGGAGCGTGGTATGCAACCTATTACGAGGTGGGTGTAAATTGGGCAAGTCCACGGTTTGGTGTCGCCGGCACCTACCCCAAGTGGGCCACGGCCGACTACAAAAACTATGGCTATGCCGACCACCTGGATGTGCTCCTTGTTGGAGCCTACGCCTCGGTGGAGAAAATCTATGGCGCAGGCGAGTGGAGCGTGCAGGGCTTCTGCAAGTTGGCCCACGACAAGGTTATGGGCGACTGCGTGGTGATTGGTGGCCCCGACGTGGGTAACGGTACGGGTTGGACCGCCGGTGGCAAGGCCAACGAGGCTAAGCAGACCGTGGATGCCGCCATCAACGCTTGCGATGGCTACTTCCTCTTCGACCTCATCCACGTGAAGATGTACAACTATTGGGACGCACTTAAGCAGGGTATCAACAAATATCTGCGTGAGGCCCAAGAGTAGGGCCAAGGTGGCGGAAGTGAAAAAAAGTGTGGCAGGGTGTGTGTAATTCTGCGATAAATGAACTATATTTGCATAATTGCATTATGCAATGAAAAAAAGGGGAGTGCAGAACGCACCTGAGAGCAAACAAACACACAAAAAGATACCATACGCACTATGAAAAAGAAAACCACTCTGCCGGTACACGGCGGACTCCGAGAGGGCGTGAATCCCTACGACATCGTTCATCGCTACGAGAAAATCCCCACCAAAGTCTATCCCACCGAAGCCGAGGCTGTGCAGGCCATCGCCGATAGGGTTGTGGCTGCAATCAAAAACTTTGTGCATAGCCCCATCGACGACTATGGTATGGAGGAGAAAACCTTTGCCCTGGGCCTCACCACAGGTCGCACCCCCGTGGGCCTCTACCGTGAGTTGGCAGCCCGCTGTGAGCGTGGCGAGGTGAGTTTCCAGAGGGTGTCGGTCTACTCGCTCGACGAGTTCTATCCCATCACCGCCAAGGAGCAACAGAGCCGTAACTACCGTATCCACGAGGAGTTTATCAACCGTGTGGACATCAAACCCGAGAACGTACACCTCATCGACAGCCACATCGCCAAAGAGGAACTCAGTGCCTACTGCGCCGCCTACGACAAGATTGCAAGCGGTGTGGACCTGATGATTATCGGTATGGGCGAGCAGGGACAAATTGGTTTCAACGACGTTGGCTCCAATGCCAAAAGCCACACCCGCCTTGTGCAACTCACTCACAATGCACGCACCACCCAGAGCAGCCTCTTCTTTGGCGATGAGAACACGCCCAAGATGGCTATCACTATGGGCCTTGGCACCGTGTTGAGCGCAAAGAGCATCATCCTTATGGCCTGGGGCGAGGACAAGGCCGATGTGGTGAAGGCGGTGGTTGAGGGCGAGTCCACAAGGGCTGTGCCCGCATCGCTTCTGCAAGAGCATCCCGACATCACTGTCTATGCCGATGATAACTCCGCGGCCAACCTCACACGTGTTGCCACTCCGTGGTTAGTGGGCTTGTGCGATTGGACTCCCAAGTTTATCCGTAAGGCTGTGGTGTGGTTGTGCGAGAAGGTGCACAAACCCATCCTTAAACTCACCTACGAGGACTACATCGAGAACTCGCTGGGTGAATTGCTGGAGCAGAAGGGGCCCTACGACAAAATCAACATCAACGTATTTAACGACCTTCAGCATACCATCACCGGCTGGCCCGGTGGTAAACCCAATGCCGATGACACCACTCGTCCCGTTAGTTCGACTCCCTATCCCAAGAGGGTGATTATCTTCTCGCCCCACCCGGATGACGACGTGATTTCGATGGGTGGCACCTTCCACCGCCTGGTAACCCAGGGCCACGATGTGCACGTAGCCTATGAGACCTCGGGCAATGTGGCTGTCTATGACGATGTGGTGTTGCAGAACGTGGACACCGCAAGGGAACTCGGCTTTGGCGACCGCTACGAGGAGGTTAAGGCCATCATCGCAAACAAGGAGAAGGGTAAGCCCGAACCTCGCGCATTGCTCGACATCAAGGGTGCCATCCGTAGGGCCGAGGCTCGTGCCGCTTGCCGCTCGCTCGGACTCGACGACCGCACCAACGCCCACTTCCTCAACCTGCCCTTCTACGAGACGGGCGGTATCAAGAAGGGCGAACTTGGCGAGGCCGACATTCAGATTATCGTGGAGTTGCTGGAGAAGATTCAGCCCCACCAGGTCTACGTTGCCGGCGACCTCACCGACCCCCACGGTACCCACCGCATCTGTACGGAGGCTGTGTTTGAGGCGATGGAGCGCACCAAGGAGCAACCCTGGAACAAGGAGTGCCACATTTGGCTCTACCGTGGTGCTTGGCAGGAGTGGAACCTCGGTATGGTGGATATGGCGGTACCTCTGAGCCCCGAGGAGATTGTGGCCAAACGCCACGCCATCTACCGCCACCTCTCGCAGAAGGATATTGTACCCTTCCCCGGTGCCGACAAGAGGGAGTTTTGGCAGAGGGCCGAGGACAGGACCCAGAACACCGCACGTCTTTATGATGCTCTCGGTATGGCAGAGTATCAGGCTATAGAGGTGTTTGTTGAGATGAACTGGTAAAAAAAGCGTTTTGCAGGGGAATTTCTGCGTTACGCTTGCACTCGAAATCCTCATTTACCTTGCGTAAACTGCGGTTTCTCGTGCTTCGCAGGCCTTGAAATCCCCACTGCAAAGAGAGGGAGTTTAAGGAATTTAAGGAGTTTAGTGAGTTTAGGGGGGGCTATCTCTATCCCTAACTTCCTTAACTTCCCTAAATTCCCCTTTCTGCCCTTTCTGCCCTTTCTGCCCTTTCCAATGCCTAAATAGTTTGAAAAACCATAACACAAACCCATAATGAAAAAACTTTTTCCACTGATTGCGCTCGTGTGTGCGCTGTGCAGTTGCTCCTGTGGGGCAGCAAAAGTTGGTGTCGCCAACTTCGATAACGTCATTCCGCAACCCCAAAGTGTTGTCTACGTGGCCGATGCCGAGGGCTACACGCTCTCCGGAGCAACCGCTGTGGTCTATGGTGAGGGTGTGGACCAGAGGGATGCCGAGTTCCTTGTGGAGTATGTGGCCCTCTCCACGGGCATCAACCTGCCCGCACCGCAGAGTGGGGTAGAGGGTGGCATCGTGCTCACCCTTGACACCACCATTGCCAACCCCGAGGGCTACCGACTGAGGGTGTGCTCGGAGGGAGTGCAGATTGTGGGTGCTTCGGGCGATGGACTCTTCTATGGCATCCAAACCCTGCGTAAGGCACTGCCCGTGGGCAAGTTAAGGAGTGTGGAGTTGCCCGCCGTGGAGGTGAGCGACGAGCCGCTGTTTGGCTACCGAGGTATGCACCTTGATGTGTCGCGCCACTTCGACGGGGTGGAGTTTGTGAAGAAGTACATCGATATGCTCGCCCTGCACAATATGAACACTTTTCATTGGCACCTGACCGACGACCAGGGCTGGCGCATTGAGATTAAGAAATACCCCCTGCTGACCTCGGTGGCTACCACCCGCAGTCAGACGGTTATTGGCCGCAACTCGGGCGTGTGGGACGGAGTGCCCTACGGTGAGGGGTGTTTCTACACCCAGGAGCAGATTCGTGAGGTGGTGGCCTATGCTGCCGAGCGACACATCAACATCATCCCCGAGATTGATATGCCCGGCCATATGGTGGCTGCGCTGGCTGCCTACCCCGAGTTGGGATGTACGGGTGGCCCCTATGAGGTGTGGACCATCTGGGGTGTGTCGAAAGACCTGCTCTGTGTGGGTAACGACCAGACGGTGCAGTTCGCCAAGGATGTGCTGGAGGAGGTTGTGGCCCTCTTCCCCTATGAGTATGTACACATCGGTGGCGACGAGTGCCCCAAGGTGAGGTGGCACGAGTGTCCCAAATGCCAAGCCCGCATTGACGCTCTGGGCTTGCGCAACACCAAGGCCAAGTCGCCCGAGGAGGCCCTGCAAGGCTGGTTTATGAGGGAGATGGCCGATTTCTTGGGCGAGAGAGGCAAGACCGTCATCGGCTGGGATGAGGTGCTCGATGGCGAGAACTTGGGCGAGAATATGGTTGTGATGTCGTGGCGAGGCGAGGCAGGCGGTATCAAGGCTGCCAAGAGGCGTGTGCGCTCGATTATGACCCCCAACAACCCCCTCTACTTCGACTACTACCAAACTCGCGATATTACCCGCGAACCGTTCGCTATTGGTGGCGACAACCCCCTGGTGAACGTCTACGCCTACAACCCCGTGGGCAAAATCCCCGAGGAGTTCAGGGAGTACATTCTCGGTGTGCAGGCCAACGTGTGGAGGGAGTATATCAAAACTGCCGACCACGTGGAGCATATGGTGCTACCTCGTGCGGCTGCGCTGTGTGAGGTGCAGTGGATGAACCCCGAACAGAAGAACTACGAGGAGTTCCTCACCCGCCTGCAACCGATGATTAGGCTCTACGACCACCTCGGCTACAACTATGCCCCCTATGTGCTCGACGTGGAAATGAACCTCGCCCCTGTCGATGGCAAGAGGGCCTTTGAGGTGAGTCTTTCGACCCTGGACAATGCCGAAGTGCGCTACACCACAAGTGGCCGCAAGCCCACCAAGAGGTCCAAACTCTATGAGGGCCCCGTGAGGGTGGAGGAAAGTTGCACCCTGCGTGCTGTGGCTGTGCGTGGTGGTGTGTGTAGCGACGAGGTGAGCCTGCCCGTGGAGTTCAGCAAAAGCACCTTGTGTGCCGTGAAACTCGCCGAACAACCCACACCTCGCTACGCCTATGAGGGCGCAAAGGTGCTTGTGGACGGCCTTGTGGGCAACCGCAACTATCGCACGGGCCGCTGGTTGGGCTTCTACGGTGCCGACTGCGTGGCCACCATAGATTTGGGCTCGGAGCAGAGCGTGAGCCGCTTGGCCTTCAACGTGTGTGTCAATAAGGACGATGGGTGCCTCGACGCAAGGGGAGTGAAGGTGGAGGTTAGCGCCGATGGCGAGAATTGGACCACCGCCTTTGAGCAGGCCATTGCTCCGATGACAAAGGAGCAGGACCACGGAGTCTATGCCCACGCCTATGAGTTTGCTCCTGCCGAGGGCCGCTGGGTAAGGGTTAGTGTGCAGAGCGAGAGGAGTATACCCTCGTGGCACGCCCGTGCTGCGGGTGGCAGGGGCTTCCTCTTTGTGGACGAACTGTCGCTGAGGTAGGTCTGCACGGGTTTCAAAACAAAAGCGGTTGCAAGTGTTCTATCACCTGCAACCGCTTTTTTTGTGGGCCCAGAGGGGCATGATCCCACGACCTTCGGATTATGAGTCCGCTGCTCTGACCAACTGAGCTATGGGC
>JAFVSY010000003.1 GCA_017503465.1 Tidjanibacter sp.
ACTGCGTACCTCGGCAATGATTGAGGACGACCACACAAGGCTGGTGATTGATGCGGGACCCGACTTCCGCTACCAAATGTTGCGTGCAGGGGTGCGGGACATCGACGCTATACTGCTCACACACCAGCACACCGACCACATTATGGGTCTTGACGATGTGAGGGCGTTCAACTACTTCTGCCGCAAGGCCATACCGGTGTGGGCAACCGAGGGAGTGCAAGCGGTAGTGCGCAAAAATTTCGACTACGCCTTCACCGAGCCACTCTATCCGGGTGCGCCCCTGATTACGCTCCACACCATTGGCGAGGAGCCCTTTCGCATTGGCACCTTGGAGATTGTGCCCATCCACGGCCACCATTTGAGCCTACCTGTGGTGGGCTTCAGAGTGGGCGACGTGGCCTACCTGACCGACTTTAACCGCATAAGCGACAGCGAGTTGGAAAAACTCAAAGGGTTGAAGGTCTTTGTGGTGAATGCCCTGCGCCATCAGCGCCATTTGAGCCACTTCTCGCTCCCCGCAGCACTCGAACTCGCCCAAAAGGTGGGGGCCGAGCGCACATTCTTCACCCATATGTCCCACCAAATCGGGCTCCACGCCGAGCAGGATGCGCTCCTGCCCGAGGGAACACACCTTGCCTACGATGGCCTTGTGGTGGAGATTTAGCCGAACAGTTAGGAACAATACTTTTACACATAGATAGCGATGATCGACATACTACTACTCACACCCCCATTTGTGCAGCCAAACTGCCCCTATCCCGCAACGGCCTACCTCGCAGGCTACCTGCGCCGTAAGGGCTATGCAGTGGCACAAGCCGACCTCTCGGTGGAGGTGCTTAACAAGGTTTTCAGCCGCGAGTTTTTGAGCAACCTTTTCGACTGCTACGATGGTAGCGGCGACGACAACTGCGACCGCATTGTGGCCCTGCGCAAGGACTATGAGGCAACCATCGAGAGCGTGATGCGCTTCTTGCAGGGCAAGGACAACACCATTGCGAGCCTCATTTGTTCGCCCGAATACCTACCCCAAGCAAGCCGCTTTGAGGGTGCTGCCTCGGTTGAAGAGCACTTCGGCACGCTCGGCAGCAAGGATTGCGCCCAATATTTGGCCACCCTCTATCTGCAAGATTTGAGCGACTTCATTCGTGCCACCGTGTGTGAGGAGTTTGAGATTGTCAAGTATGGCGAGCAGTTGGCTGTGGCCATTGCGGAGTTCTCCACTATGGAGCAAGAGTTGCAGAAGCCACGCAATGCGGTGGAAAACCTTATGTGCGACCTGCTGCGTGAGCACATCGAGCGTACCGCCCCCAAGATGATTGGCTTGGCCGTGCCATTCCCGGGCAACCTGCTCGCTGCACTGCGCTGTGGGCAGTACATCAAGGCCAACTATGCCGACATTAAGGTTGTGATTGGCGGTGGCTACCCCACCACCGAACTGCGCACGATGAGCGATAGGGAGATTTTCCGCTATGTGGACTACATTGTGCTTGACGATGGCGAGGTTGCCCTGGAGCGCATTTTGAGTGGTGGAGAACTCATCCACACCTACACGCCCGAGGGCTATCAGGAGGGCGAGAGTGTGCACCTGAGCCACGCCGAGCGTGGGTGCCCCGACTTTAGCGACCTACCCCACGGGCTCTACTTTTCGCTCACGGAGGTTACCAACCCAATGCACCGCCTCTGGAGCGATGGAAGGTGGAACAAGATTGTGCTTGCCCACGGTTGCTACTGGGCCAAGTGTGCCTTCTGCGACACCTCGTTGGACTACATCGGGTGCTACAACCCTCTGTCGGCCGGCCAGATTGTGGACTATATGGAGCAGGTGGCTGCCCAGACAGGCTCCACAGGTTTCCACTTTGTGGACGAGGCTGCACCACCCAAGTTGCTCAAAGAGATTTCACTTGAGATTTTGCGCAGGGGCAAGAGGTATAGTTGGTGGACCAACATACGCTTTGAGAAGAGTTACACGGGCGACTTGTGCGCCCTGATGGCAAGGGCAGGATGTATTGCCGTAGCTGGAGGCCTGGAGGTTGCCAGCGACCGCCTGCTGGAGATGATTGGCAAGGGTATCAGCATTGAGCAGGCCACCATTGCGATGCGCAACTTCTACTACGCAGGGATTATGGTCCACACCTATCTTATGTATGGCCTACCCACGCAGACCTTGCAGGAGAGTGTGGACGCTGCCGAGGTTGTGAGGCAGATGTTCCGTGCCGACCTCATTGGCTCGGCCTTCTGGCACCGTTATGCGATGACGGTACACTCCCCCAGCGGCAAGGAGCCCGAGAGGTTTGGCGTGAGGCGCAAGGACCGCCTTCCAAACCCGTTTGCCAACAACGAGGTGCCCTTTGCGGAGAATAGGGGCTACTCGCTTGATATGGTGGGCGAAGGACTCAACCTTTCGCTGGCCAATTGGTTGGTGGGTAGTGGAGTGGAAAAACCTGTGCACAAGTGGTTTGGGGCAAAGGTGCCCGCCACCACGGTTATCCCTTCGCTTATTACCGACCACTTGATTAAGCCCGACGGGTGCCGCATCTACAACGACAAGGCCCGCATTGTGTGGATAGGTGGGGCCACGATGCTCACAGAAGAGGGTATTGTGGTGCGCACCCCTGCAAGTGAGAAGGAGGTGCGCCTGCCGGAGATGGAGGCGGAGTTCCTGCAAGCGGTCATCGAGCAGGTGAGCGACCTTGGCGAGATATACACATTTGAGGACATTCGCACGCTGTGGGAGGAGAATTTCGACCGCCCGTTTATTGAGTTCTACTCCTCAAAGAAGTGGGATGTGGTGCGCAAAATGGGGTTGTTGCAGATTTAAGCGATTTTTTTGCACGTAAAACGGAAAAAGTTTATATCTTTGCGTGCCCAAAAGGGATAGCGAGGAGTGTGGTACCCTTGTGACTCCTGTGGGTTTCGGGATGTAGCGCAGTCCGGTTAGCGCGCCAGCTTCGGGAGTTGGAGGCCGAGAGTTCGAATCTCTTCATCCCGACAGAGTAACAAAAGAAAGACCACTCGCAAGCGAGTGGTCTTTTGCATAGATAAGGGGCTTTGAGTTCACTCAATAAGCCCCTTGTGTGTGCAAAAGAGTACCTGCGGAGCAGGTCTTTCTTTTACTACCTGCGGGACAAAGAGATCACCGAGCGAAGAGCCACCGTGTGTGGCTCGTAGCGAGGTAATCTCCAAAAGACAAAAACCCAACACTGCTCGTAGCGAGGTAATCTCCAAAAAAATCCCCAAGAAAAACTTGACTCACAACGAGATAACCTCTCCGAAAAACCTCTTAAATCTCCACCGCCTTCTCCACCACCGCCATCGCTTGGGCGAGGTCGTTGCGCTCTATCCAATGGATGCTCTCATCACGACGGAACCAAGTCATCTGTCGCTTGGCATAGCGGCGTGAGTTGCGTTTGATGAGTTCCACGGCTTCCTCACGGCTTGTGGTGCCGTCGAACCACTCGAAGAGTTCCTTGTAGCCCACGGTTTGCAGTGCATTGAGGTGGCGCAAGGGGTATAGGGCTCGGGCTTCGGCCTCCAACCCTGCGGCCATCATCAGGTCCACTCGGCGGTTGATGCGCTCATAGAGTTCCTCGCGTGGCCACTGAAGGCCTATCTTTAGGATATTGAAGGGGCGTTGGTGCTGGGGTGCAGTGCGTTGCTCGGAATAGGGACGGCCGCTGACAATGCACACCTCAAGGGCCCTGACAACACGTGCAGGATTGTTGCGGTCCACCACCTGCCAATGGGCTTCATCCCTTGTGCGCAACTCCTCCACAAGCGCATCCAGGCCCTCCTCCTCGAGCCTGCGCATAAGGAGAGCCCTGACCTCGGATGTGTCGGAAGGCAGGTCGTCAAAACCTCGGCAGAGGGCGTCAATGTAGAGTCCCGAGCCACCCACGGCCACGGCGGTAGTGTGGGTGCGGAAAATCTCTTCCAGACACTCCAACGCCTCACGCTCATAGGCCCCTGCACTCAAGTCGGCCGAAGGGAGTCGGTCGGCCACAAAGTGGTGTCGCACGGCCGCAAGATGGTGTTCCTCGGGCTGTGCGGTACCGATGGCCATACCGCGGTAGAACTGCCGTGAGTCGGTGGAGATAATCTCCGTGCCGAGCCTGCGGGCAATCTCCACCGCAAGGTCGGTCTTGCCCGACCCTGTGGGCCCAACGATAACTATGAGTGTGGGAGGATTAGTATTCATCGTCGTAGGAGTCGTCGCCACCGAAATCGCTAAAGTCGTCCATCATCTCCTCAAATATGGATTTCTCACCGCCACCATCGCCATCGGCATCATACTGGTCAAGCGGCTTGCCGTGAGAGAACCTCACAAGAGGGCACTTGTCGTCTTTTTCAACATCCTCAGCATCAACGACCTCAAGGAAGTAGGCACGGTCGGCAAGCATATCAAACACCCAAATAAGTCGGTCATCGGCAGAGTGTATGACCTGCCAAAGGTGAGTATTTTCCATCGGTTGCGGAGCGTTCTCATCGGCCTCATCACCATAGCCCATATCCACCGCAGTGTACTCCTTGAGTTTGCGCCAACGATTGTCGGCAAGGAAGAAGGTTGTCATCTCCTCGGGGTCGTAGCCAAGGTCGGCACAAATAAAATCGTTGAGTTCAAGCAGGGTCATTGCGGCGTTCACTTCGTAGTCCCTCACGAAGTTTTCGTTCTCATCGCAGACCATTCGGAATTTAATTATCAAATCCATATCGTAGGTAGTTTTGTTGTCAAGTCTGATATATTACAAGGTGCAAAGGAATTGTAGCACATCCACCCCATCGGGCCAATCGTTGAGTGTGGGGCGTTGGGCCTGACCAAAGGTAACTCCTCTCGGGTGGGCAGCCACCACGGAGTTGCAGCCAACCACACACTGGATGTGGTCGTCGTGGAGCACAAGCCACTCCTGCACCTGCTCGGCAGAGCGGTAGGTGGCGATGTTCACCTGCGCAAGGCGCATCGGGAAGGCATCCGAGTGGCCCAACACAAAGAACCCACCATCCACAAGGCTCTCGCCTGTGAGCATTGCAGTGGCTTTGGCCTGGCGGTAGTTGTTGACAAACTTGGGCGACACCAGAGGGCGAAGCGGTTGCAGGGTGCGCACAAGGTGCTCCACGTCGTAGTCCTCGGGCACCCACAGCAGGGTTACATTGCGGCACCCCTGCGAGTTGTAGCGAAACATATCCTCGCCCAGAGATAGCAACATCGCCCCACTCTCTCGCCCATCCAGCACAGCCACCGAGGTGCGGTGCCCACGCAACAGCAATGGGGTATTACTCCAGGTGTCGGCAATGGCCGCAATGGTGGTGTCGCTACCCGAGGCAATGAGTGCATCGGGCGATTGCAGGTCGTGGAGGAGTTCGATGGGCGCACCACAAGAGCGCAAGAAGCCACACAAGGTCATCATCAGCACCTCATCCTTACCAGAGGGCTTAACCATACAGCGGTGGCCTGCCGCCAGCACGCACATAACATCAAAAAAGCCCGCCAAGGGAATGTTGCCCGCTGCTATTACGCCCACCTTGCGGGGCTGCGCCACAGGTAGAGGAGCGTGGGCATCCAACCACTCCATAAGGTTGTCGGCGTTAAGATATTGCGTCCTAATGGCCTGCACAGCATAGGCAACGTCCTCTGCCGAAAACCACGGATTGCGCTCGCACGCCTCGGCAACCACCCTCTCCGACAGCAGTCCGTCAAGGTTGTCGGCCAAGTGAGCCAAGAGTGGAATGATATGTGCATAGGTGCTCTTCATCACCACAAATGTAGTTATTATTTGCGGAAAGTTGCTCAAAGGAGTGTTGCATTTCCAAAAAAAATGTATATCTTTGTGGGTGTAAACACAACGCCGCTTGTAGTGTGCAGTCGTTTCTGACCACACTTTTTCACACCAAATTGAAATATAGTATTACAAAGTTCTTATTTTTGATATTCAACTTTTTATGATTAAACAAGAAGAATTGGATGCGCTCAAGAGTAAAAGCCTCTCGGAGTTGAGGGAAATTGCTCGAGCATTGGGTCTTGATGTGCGCTCCGGAAGAGAGAAATTGGTGGCCAAAATCGTTGGCGCAACCAACTTTGAGGAGCAGGGCGGAGAGGCCATTGAGGAGGCTGTGGCTGTGCGCCGTCCCCGAAAGAGAATACAGGCAAGGGCGGAGTTCTCCACTCGCCAAGCCGCTGACGACGAGGCCATTGAGCCCGTAGAAGCTGATGTGCAAAATGATACTGCCGAGCCTGAACTGCCCCTCGCAGTGGAGGCTCCGCAGACCGAGGCCGAGGAGGTTAAACCCAAACGCCGCGGTCGCCCACGCAAAAATCCCCTACCCGAGGAGGTGTCTGCAAGTGAGCCCGTGGTAGCCGAGGCGGCGCAAGAGCCTGCTCCTACTGTTGAGCAAGCCGAGCCAGCCGTGGTGGTGGAAAAACCCAAGCGTGGCCGCCCACGCAAGGTCGCCGTGGTGGCCGAGGAGAATCCCGCAGAGCAGCAGCCCTCCGAGGAGGAGTTGGCTCAGCAGAGGGCACTCCAAGAACAACGAGATATTCAGCGCGAGGTTGAGAACGTCATCGTAGAGGGCGAGGGCGTGTTGGAGATTATGCCCGACGGCTATGGTTTCCTGCGCTCGGCCGACTACAACTACCTCAATTCGCCCGATGACATCTACGTTGCCCCCTCGCAGATTAAGAATTGGGGCTTGAAGGCCGGCGACACCGTGAAGGGTATCATCCGTCCTCCGAAGGAGGGCGAAAAATACTTCCCCTTGGTGAGGGCTATAGAGGTGAACGGAATGGCTCCCGAGCACTTGCGCGACCGTATGCAGTTTGAGTATATGACCCCCCTCTTCCCGCAGGAGAAGTTTACCCTCACAGGCAACGGGCACAACAACCTCACCACCCGCACCATCGACCTCTTCGCCCCCATCGGTAAGGGCCAGAGGGGTATGATTGTGGCACAGCCCAAGACCGGTAAGACAATGATTTTGCAGGAGATAGCCAATGCCATTGCCGACAACCACCCCGAAGTCTACCTCATTGTGCTGCTCATCGACGAGCGCCCCGAGGAGGTTACCGAGATGGCCCGCCACGTGAAGGCCGAGGTTGTGGCTTCCACCTTCGATGAGCAAGCCTCGCGCCACGTGAAGGTTGCCGAGATGGTGCTTGAGAAGGCCAAGAGGATGGTTGAGTGTGGCCACGATGTGGTCATCCTGCTCGACTCCATCACACGCCTTGCCAGGGCCTACAACACCGTACAGCCTGCGTCGGGCAAGGTGCTCTCGGGTGGTGTGGATGCCAACGCCCTGCACAAGCCCAAACGCTTCTTTGGTGCCGCACGTAAGACCGAGGAGAGGGGCTCGCTCACCATCATCGCCACCGCCCTCATCGACACCGGCTCCAAGATGGACGAGGTTATCTTTGAGGAGTTCAAGGGTACGGGTAATATGGAGTTGCAACTCGACCGCAAGTTGGCCAACAAGCGTGTCTACCCCGCTGTGGATGTGCTTGCAAGTGGTACCCGCAGAGAGGACCTCCTCACACCCAGAGAGGTTATGCAACGCACTTGGGTGTTGCGCCGCCACTTGGCCGATATGACCTCGGTGGAGGCTATGGAGTTTATGCAAGCCCAGTTGCAGAACACCGAGAGCAACGAGGAGTTCCTCATTACGATGAACAAATAATTACACACAAAAAAAATACCCATACAATGAAGAAACTTTCAATATTTTTGGTATCGCTGCTGACTTTGCTCAACGTGCAGAGTCTGTTTGGCTGGGGTCCTGTGGGACACGACGTGGTGGCAGCCATTGCCGAACAAAACCTCAATAAGAAGGCCAAGAAGGAGCTCAACAAACTGCTCGAAGGTCGTTCTATCGTCTACTATTCCTCGTGGATGGATGGTCTGCAAAACTCCCCCTACTGGACCGCAGGCTACAACCAAACCAAGACTTGGCACTACGCCAACGTGGACAAAGGCTACACCTATCAGACGATGACCAAAAACGAAAAGGGCGACGTGGTGCAGGCCCTGACCACCCTCACCGATGAGCTCACCAACAACTATGAGAATCTGACCGATAGTATGCGCCAAGACTACGTGAAGATGATTGTGCATATGGTGGGCGACCTCCACTGCCCAATGCACGCAGGCAAGCTCTCCGACCTCGGTGGCAACCGTGTGAAAGTCAAGTGGTTTGGCCGCCAGACCAACCTCCACTCGGTGTGGGATAGCAAGATTGTGGAGTCGGCCCGCTCGTGGAGCTATAGCGAGTGGTGCGACCAATTGGACCGCACCAGCAAGGAGTACAAAGAGAGTGTTATGTGTGGCACCTATGAGGAGTGGTTTGTTGAGACCGTGGAGGGTGCAGCACGCATCTACGACTATGTGGAGGCACTTGGTGAGAACCCCAACTTGTCATACCAATTCGTTTATGACTTTTCACCCCTCTTGGAGGACCGCCTATTGGTTGGTGGCTACCGTTTGGCCTATGTTTTGAATACTATTTTTGGTGGCCGATAGGTACAACAATAGAATTAAATCACTATATTTGCAGGTCGGTTGGGGTCTACATACCGCCGACCTGTAGGTTGCGGAAATAGCTCAGTTGGTAGAGCATTGGCTTCCCAAGCCAAGGGCCGCGGGTTCGAGTCCCGTTTTCCGCTCGATAATAAAAGACGGTTAGCCAAGTGCTAACCGTTTTTTATTGTATAGACCTACCCAATCGAACCCGCGGCCCTTGTAGCCCCTCCTTTGCCAAAGGAGGGGTTGGGGAGGTTTTACTTTATTGTATGGTATGTTTAGTGTTGGGGGCAACGAAAAAGCGAAACGCAGAGAGTAGCAGCATTGGCCCAAGGCCCGAATAGAACGCTGCCGTAAAGGCTTGTGGTATTGCAGGAATGTGTTTCAACACAATACCCAAGCCCATCATAAAAACAATAATCAGCCAACCCCGCAAAGGAAATGTGTGAAGAGGCGAGGCCCTATCGGGTAGCGCAGAGATGTGGGCAATGTAGCGGCCTACTATGCGGCGGAACATAAAACCAAAAGCGGCAAGCACACCCATTGTCAGAAGCAGCAACCACCACAATTCCGCCCGTGGCAAGGCACAGTAGGCCCCAATACCCTTAGCGGTTATCATCACACCCGGGACACCCCACACCAAGCCTGCGACCACGTAGTGCAGACGTTTCCTGACCAACATAAAAGTGCCGGCTAATATTTGGTAAAACCATATTTATCCCTAACGCCCTGTTGTTCGGCAGGCGTCAGAGAGTTGAAATAGCCCTTCCAACCGGGGCAGAAATTGATGTGCCAACGCCAAAAACGGCCAACGAGCGACTTGGGTTTCTGCTCATACTTTGCCCTCATCGGACACGAAGCACACTTGTATTCTTCATTCATAATGGGTTGTGTATTAGTGAATTATCAAAATGTTTGCATCAACTTTTTCAGTAGGGTGTAGAGTTGCAGGGCCTCCCCGCTATCAAGTTTCACGCAACCGGCCATTTGAGTGGGCACCTCGGCCAGCAGGGTTTGCAGAGCCTCACCACTCTCGGTAATGGACACCACCACTTTGCGCTCATCCTCGGTTGAGCGCACTCGGCTCACCCACCCCGCCTGTTCCATCTTTTTGAGTAGCGGAGTCAGCGTGCCGGAGTCCAAATAGAGCAGTTTGCCCATATCGCTCACCGTAATGCTCTTATGCTCCCACAGCACCATCATTGCAATGTACTGCGTGTAGGTAAGCCCAAAGGGCGCAAGCAGAGGCGTGTATCTGCGCACCACCTCTTTGGCACAAGCATAGAGTGGGAAGCAGAGTTGGTTTTCGAGTTTCAGCCTTTCGTTCATAGCAACTTAAGTATATCTTTTTCGATTTTCTCGGGGTCGGTTGTGGGGGCATATCGGCCCACCACGTTCCCATCTCGTGCGACCAAAAACTTGGTGAAGTTCCACTTTATGTTGCTACCCATAAAACCACCCTTGCGGTTTTTCAGGAAGCGGAATAGAGGCTCCTGATTGTCGCCATTCACATCCACTTTGGCAAAACGAGGAAAGGTGGTTTTGTATTTCAACGTACAAAATGCCCCAATCTCCTCGTCAGTTCCGGGTGCTTGGTGGCCAAACTGATTGCACGGGAAATCGAGAATCTCCAATCCCCCACCCTTGTGGCGGTCATACAACTTCTGAAGTCCCTCATATTGAGGCGTGAAGCCACAACCTGTGGCGGTGTTCACAATCAAGAGCACTTTGCCTTTGAACTGCTCCATCGGGACCACATCGCCATTTGCCCCCTTTACCTTAAAATCATACAAATTCATACCATTCCTCACTCCGTTTTTTGATTGTACGCAACTAAATTGTACACCACAAATGTAGTTTATATCGACTAAAATTCAAAACATTTTGTCACATTTTTTCATACGCCCCACAAACATATTCACACCTTTCAACTTTCGTTCCGCTTTTTTTGCTAACTTTGTGGTATCAACTCCCCCCATCGGCAAGGATGGCAGGGCAGGAAACGAAGATGTAACAAAACAAACAATATGAACTCTTAAACAACAAAAACGACTATGAGAGTAGCAATCTATGGTGCCGGTTCGCTCGGCACAATTCTCGGAGCATACATCACAAAGGCAGGTGAGAAAATCGACCTCATCAACCGCAACAAGGCACACGTTGAGGCTCTGCAAACCAAAGGAGCACAGGTGGTTGGCACAGTGCAGTTCACACAGCCCGTGGTGGCCTACACCCCGGCAGAGATGAGCGGGCAGTATGACATCATCTTCCTTATGACCAAGCAGCAGCACAATACCGAAGTGGTAACAATGCTCAAAGACTTTCTCGCACCCGATGGAGTGCTCGTAACCCTGCAAAACGGCTTGCCCGAGGTGCAGATTGCCGAGATTTTGGGCGAGGAACACGTACTCGGTTGCACCGTGGCGTGGGGAGCAACCCTGCAAGGACCCGGTGTGTGTGAGCTCACCAGTAGCCCCGATGCGCTCTCGTTCTCGCTCGGAGCAATCTCCGCCAAGCCCAACAAGCACTTTGCAAAGGTCAAGGAGTTGCTGGAACTGATGGGCACCGTGGATGTGGAGGAGAACTTCCTCGGCACACGTTGGAGCAAGTTGCTCATCAACGCCTCCTTCTCGGGTATGAGTGCCGTGCTCGGTTGCACCTTTGGCGAGGCAGCCAAGCCCCGTGCATCGCGCCGCATTGTGCAAGCACTCATCAAGGAGTGTATTGACGTGTGTAGCGTGGGTGGCATTCGCATCGAGCCTGTGCAGGGTAAGGACATCGTGAAACTGCTCGACTACAAGAGTGACCTCAAGAAAGCCATTTCGTTCTTCATCATCCCCATCGCCATCCGCAAGCACGCCAAACTGAAAGCAAGTATGCTTCAAGACATTGAGAAGGGTAAACTTACCGAGGTGGATGCAATCAACGGAGCCGTGTCGGACTATGGTCGCAAGGTGGGCTGCCCCACCCCGATAAACGACCGTGTGGTGGAGATTATCCACCGCATTGAGCGTGGCGAGCTGAAGCCCAGCGCAGAGAACTTGCGTTTCTTTTAGTAGGGACAAATAGAGTCATCTACGTACACACAACAAACGAGAGCGGGAACCAAGTGTTTCCGCTCTCGTTTTGTCATATTGGGGTGGAACGCCCTTACTGCTCGTAGCCCTCGGCTGGAGTGCGGAATATGGCACTCACACGCTCCATATCGAACTTGGTGTCACGATTGTAGTAGTAGACTCCGTTTTGTTCCTGCTCCACGTCGGTGAGTTGGGTGTAGCAGAAGCCACACACCTTGTCGCTGTGAGCCGTGATAGCCTTCACAAGCGACTCCAAGCGAGCATAGAAGTCCTCACGGGTGGGTGCTGCATCGCCATAGCCCCACGAGTTGTTGTCCTTGGGCTGGGTCTCGGCACATTTGATACCTCCGAACTCATCCAACACGTATGGCACTCCACCAACGTAGGTCAGCTTGTTGATGGCGTGGGGATACTTCTCCTGCGCAGGGCCTTGGGGTTGGTAGAACTTCTCGCCGTCGAAAATCTGTTTGTGGAGTTTGTCGCCATCCTGCTGGTAACTATGTGCGGTGCAGAAGTCCGAAATCACATAGATGCCGCCACTGATTGTGTTCACCGGTCGTGTGGGGTCCATTTGGCGAGTCAAGTTGTAGGCATCGGTGTAGAATCGGCCACCCTCATTGTTGGGCACCTTCCACTCCTCATTGAAGGGAGTCCACACGATGATTGAGGGGTGGTTGCGGTCACGCACCAGAATGTTGCTCCACTCCGAGAGGAAGTTGCGGGCACTCTCCGGTTTGTTGCCATTCATACCCCACGAGGCCATTTCGCCCCACAGCAGATAGCCGAGGTGGTCGGCCCAATAGTGAAAACGCTCCTCAAAGACCTTCTGGTGGAGGCGTGCTCCATTGAAGCCTGCCGCCTTGGAGAGTTCAATATCACGGCGCAGAGCCTCGTCGGAGGGGGCTGTCCAAATTCCGTCGGGATAGAAACCCTGGTCGAGCACCAAGCGCTGATAATATGGCTTGTTGTTGAGCATTATGCGTGTGCCATCGATGTGTACCTTGCGCATACCGGCATAGGAACCAACCTTGTCAAGCACTGCCCCATCGGCACCAACCACCTCGTAGGTCAAGCCATAGAGGAAGGGCGATTCGGGGCTCCAAAGTTTTGCCTTTTTCACCTTCAGCACCACAGGGAGTCCCTGCGAAGCCACCACGTCAGCCTTGGCCACCACCTTGTTGCCATCGGTGAGATTGATGCGCAGGCGGTTGCCACCCTCAAGACCATAGAAAGTGGGGATAACCGTGATGGTGCTCTGGTCGATGTCGGTCAGCACCTGCACACGCTCCAATCCGCAAGGGCTCACAGCCTCCATCCACACGGTTTGCCAAATACCCGTGGTGCGGGTGTAGTAACAGCCATAGGACTCATAGCGGGAAGATTGTTTGCCTGCGGGTTGCAGTTGGCCACGCACATCGCTCTCGGCGTGGACCACAAGGCTGTGGGGAGCTCCGTCGGCCACAAAGTCGGTGATGTCAAACGAGAAGGAGTCGGAGCCACCATAGTGTCGGCCCACGAAGCGACCATCGATGTAGACTTCCGATTGGTAGTAGACGGCACCAAAGTTGAGTTTCACCCTCTTTCCCTTCCACTCGCTCGGGATTTGCACCGTGCGCTGGTACCACACACTGCTGATGAAATCGACGTGGCCCACACCCGAAAGCGAACTCTCGGGAGCAAAGGGCACAATGATTTTACCCTCCAAGCCATTGGCTTTGTGAAGTTTGCGGGAATAGCCGGAGTTGGACAAATCGAGTTCGAAGTTCCACTCTCCATTGAGATTAACCCATTCGGAGCGTTCAAATTGTGGGCGTGGATACTCGGCACGAGGTTGTGCCATAGCGATTGTTGCGCCAAGGGTTAGCACACCAATGAGCAGTAGGTTTTTCAAGTTCATAGTATGGTAATTTTGGTGTAATTAGGCTGTCTTGGGGCGGCCTTTCTCCACGCCCTTCACAAGGCAAAGGCCAAGCTCATAGAGGCCCCACATAGGCAACGAAACGAGCGAGAGGGTGAATGGGTCGCCCGTTGGGGTAATCACCGCTGCGGCAATCAGAATAACCACAATGGCGTGTTTGCGATAGTCGGTCATCGTGGTCGAAGAGAGCACGCCGATGCGGGCAAAGAGCAGGCAGAGCATCGGAATCTCAAAGACCACACCCATCATCATCGTCATCGACAACATCGTGGAGATGTATGACGAGAGGTTAATCATATTGTCCACCGAGGTGCTCACTTGGTAGGTACCCAAGAAACGGAACGTGAAGGGGAAAATCACAAAATAGCTCAACAGACACCCAAGCAGAAACATAAAGTAGCCACTCACCACAAAGCGTGAGGCGTGGCGCTTTTCGTGTTCATAGAGTGCCGGAGCAACAAAACTAAAAAGGGTGTAGATAATGTAGGGCAACGCACCGAGGACACCCACCCACAGCGATACCTTCATATGCGTGAGGAACTGCGACGCAAGGCCCGTGTTTATCAGACTGACCGAAAACTCGCTGTCGGCCGAAAGCAATCCCAGCGTCTGCATAACCCGATAGGTTACAAAGTCGCTGTTCTGCGGTGCGAGTATGACCCCAAAGATAGGCTCCTTCAGGCAGAAGGCCACCAACGTAAAGAGAAGTGCGACCACAACAATACGGACGAGATACTTTTTCAGCTCGTCAAGGTGGTCCCAAAAGGTCATATTTCCGTCTTGTGCCGTCTTACTATTCCTCCTCTTTTTTGTTATTCACAGGTTTCTCAACCTCCGATTTTACATCGTTGAGGCCCTCTTTGAACGAGCGCACACCGCTGCCGATGCCACGCATAAGTTCGGGAATTTTCTTGCCGCCGAAGAGCAGCAAAACAACAAGTGCGATGATGACAATCTCCTGCCAACCAATACCGCCCAAGAAAAGAAGTGTATTCATATAGATTGTGTTGATTTTATATATTTTCGTACAAAAAAAATTTCGGTCTACAAATATAGACCGAAATAATCAAATATCAAAATTTAGGCTCCCCTACTTTGCAATCAGCGCAAACGACAAGTCGCCCTTGCTGCAAAGGTTACCGTCAACAGTCAGTTCGGCTTGGCAGCACACCAGCGGCCCGCGTCTGGTAATCAGTCGGGCCCTAACCTCACACAAATCACCCGGGCGCACAATGTGTTTGAATTTCACGTTGTTCATTCCCGAGTAGAGGGTTTGTTTTCCAATGAGGTCGTCTTTGACGAGCAGGGCACAGCATTGCGCCATAATCTCACACAATATCACCCCCGGCACAATGGGGTCGCTGGGGAAGTGTCCTCGGCAAAAGAACTCATCCTCGCGGATGCGGTAGGTGGCACGGCACACGCCATCGGCACCAACCTCTGCCTCGTCCACCAACAGCATCGGCTCACGATGCGGAATGTAGGTTTTCAATTCCTCCCTATTCATAATTCATTCGTTCTTTCAACATATTCTCAATCACACGCTCTGCGCCCAGGATGAGGTCCTCCACAATCTCCTTGGCCGACTCGGCCTTCTTGACCATTCCGGCACACTCACCGGCCATATAGCTACCATTGTCGTCGCCCTCCTGCACAGCCTTGCGAAGTGCTCCGGTGCCGAATGCCATAATATCTTCGGGAGAGGTTGAGGGGTCGCTCTCCATCTTCGCCAACGACTTGGAGAATGGGGTTTTCAGCGAGCGCACAGGGTGTCCGAGGCTCTTGCCGGTTACGGTTGTGGATATGTCCGTGGCACGCAAAATCTTATCCTTGTAGGCTTGGTGTACGTTGCACTCCTCGGCCACGAGGAAACGTGTGCCCACCTGCACTGCATCGGCTCCGAGCATAAAGGCTG
This sequence comes from Tidjanibacter sp., assembly GCA_017503465.1. GTDB lineage: Bacteria > Bacteroidota > Bacteroidia > Bacteroidales > Rikenellaceae > Tidjanibacter. The sequence goes on from JAFVSY010000003.1 coordinate 15,412, forward strand.
CCGCCACACCACGGCCATCGCAAATGCCTCCCGCGGCCACAACCGGAATGTCGAGCGCATCCACCACCTGGGGAACAAGTGGCATTGTGTGCAACTCGCCCACGTGTCCGCCCGATTCGCCGCCTTCGGCCACAACTGCATCGGCACCAATCTGTTGCATCTTCAGTGCAAGGGCCACCGAGGGCACCACGGGAATAACCTTGATGCCGGCCTCTTTCCACAAGGGCATATACTTTGCGGGCGAGCCTGCACCGGTGGTCAGAATCTTCACACCCTCTTCCACCACCATCTCGGCAATCTCGGCCACATTGGGAGCCTGCAACATAATGTTCACGCCGAAGGGTTTGTCGGTCATCTCCCTGCACTTTCTAATCTCGCTACGCACCGCCTCGGTGCCTGCATTGATGGCCGAAATAAGTCCCAGGCCGCCTGCATTGGACACTGCCGCTGCGAGCGAAGCATCGGCCACCCAAGCCATACCGCCCTGAAAGACGGGGTAGGCGATGCCGAGCATATCACAAATCTTGCTTTTAATCATAGTTTTCCTTTTTTGCTGCAATAACTGCACAACAAATGTACAAAATCTGCACAAACAAAACAACACCTCCGCCATTACCATCCCCTCTCATTGCACGATTTTGGAACAATAGTTGAACTGGGTAGGAGCGAAAAGAATATCAAACAAAACCACAACTTTTGCCGATTATGAAACGAACAATTTTCACCCTCATTGCGAGCCTTGCATCGCTCACTCTACTGATGGGCCAGTCCTCGCCCGCCATCACCTACACCACCGAAGCCCTCTGGAACGCCACCACCGGCCACGCCAACTGGATTAACATCCTCAATGCCTACCACGAAATAGGCCTCTGGGAACACGGTACCCTCGACATCGACCTGCTTGCTGTCAACAACCTCCGCGATTCGCAAGGCAAGGGTGGCACGGCCGACAACCTGCACATCTTCTCCGCCATTGAGGATGAGAGCGTTGCACTCTCGCTCTTTGAGTTTGGCATCACCCACCACTTCCCTGCATCCATACTCTCCATCGGTGTGCGCAACGTGAATAAAGACTATTTCACCTCGCCCTGGAACTCCATATTTACCTCTTCCGTGGGTGGCCTCTACCCTTCGTTGGCCGACAACTTCCCAATCTCCGACTCTCCAATGTCGGCGATGTGTTTGCACTCGGAGCTCACTCTCTTCAAGGGTTTTGTGTGGAAGTCATCGCTCTACAACGGAGTGGCTTCCAATCGTTGGGATGAGGTGTTCAACATTCGCCCCAACCGAGATGGCATCTTCTCCATCACGGAGTTTTCCTACACGGGCCGAGAGGGCACCTACGTGGGCAACTACCACCTCGGAGCGGCCTTTGGCGACACACCCCTGCCCGAGGAGCAACGCAGTCGCAAAAATCCCGAGAAGAAGCACAAGCGTGAGTCGATGTGGGCACTCGTGGAGCAACCCCTCTACATTGCCCCCGATGGCGACCAACTCACCCTGCTACTCCACGGTGGTTGGGCTCCCAACAGCGAGTGTGAACTCTATGGTGCCGTGGGCATACTGTGGCGCGGACTCCTCTCGGAGAGAGACTACGTCGGCCTGCTCTACGACCGCAGCCTCTATCGCACGGGCTACGAAACGGAGATTGAGCTCACCTATGCCTACCCCACCTCATTCGGCATCATTCAGCCCGCCCTGCACCGTGTCTACACCCGCACCGCCAACCACACCATCGCTATGGCCAAAGTGATTTTCGATTTTTAGGGCAACACACTCTGCAAACAAAATAGGCTTCGTGGTTAGCCACGAAGCCTATTTTGTTTTTCTCTCCATCCTCCCCCGCAGGGCTACATCTCTTCCACGTCCAGAATGCCATTGCGAGTCATCACAATGCGGAACCTCTTATAGGTAACACTCTCTCCCTCGCAGAGTTGCATCACCAGATTAAGGTAGTAAATCTTCTGCACCCTGATGGTCTGCACGTTGCCCTCCGCATCGAGCGTATTCACAGGCACCTCGGGGTTGTCCATCTTCTGCGTGAAGCGGTTGGTGTGGAAGCGCAAAATCTCGTTGATACCATTCACGTAGTACATCGAATCGCTATTGAGCGACTTGCTGTCCAGCACCACACGTTTGCGGTAGAGCAAAATCTTCTCCTCAAAAATCCTATTTTCGGCCTCCACCAACGACGAGCGGCTACGCACATCCAACACCTCTTTGGGTGTTTGGGGGTCGCTGATGAAGTCCACGCCCTCCTTGAGTTCGCCCACCGCACGGTCGTGAATCTTAATCTGCGCCTTGTTGTCGAAAAACTTATTGCCGAGTTTGTGGGCAAAGTAGTAGCGCATCAGGTCCTTAATGCGGTCCTTGAGCATATAGCTCACCACCAATACAATGAACAGCGGGCCCGTGATGTTGCCATACTTGAGCTGTGCAAACCAAGCCACCGCGGTAGCGAAAATCATAGCCAAGCCCGCAGCAATACTATAGTAGACTTGCTCCACGGCAAATCCATCGCGTTTCTTATTGAGGCGGATATAGAGGTCGCTCTCCACAAACTTCTTGAGCATACCATAGCGGAACACAAGTTGGCGGTTGCCCTCGGCATCGTCCTCGCTCACAGCCCCATAGCCCATCGAGAGTTTGTACTCTTTCTCCTCCCGCATCAGTGCCACGAGTTGTGCCCTAACGTCTGCCAACTGGGGAGCCTCCATTCGGTCTATCTTCTTGAGTATGCGCAGCGTTTGCACATCAATAATGTGGCTCAAAATCTCATCGCCAAAGAGGTAGTAGCCACGCAGTTTGGCCTCCAGGGTGGGCACGTTCACAATCTGGTAGATGTTGCGGTACTCCTGCACAATGCGCCTTGCTCCGGTGGCGAAGTCCTCACTCAAGTGGGCAATCTCGCTCACGGTGGACATATTGTCGATGTGTATGGAGTGGTTGCGCAGGGCACTCTTGAAGATGGCCGCAAACATCTTAATCTGCGACTCATAGTTGTCCATCGTGGCCGCAGTGGTGTTAGCTACCACCTCCCGACAAGCCCCACGCAGGGTGCGGAACGGAAGCGACTCCGTGTCGGCCAAATCTCGGAGCAAGTAGACCGGAGTGATGATGCGCACGTTGGACTTGATGTCCCTATAGAACTGCTTTTTGCCGTAGGTTTGAGGGTTGATATCCAGGCTGTTGGGTACAAAAATCCAAGAGTTCACAACAAACTCGTGGCGTGGAGCATCGTCCCCACCCACAAATCCGAACTTGAACTCTACGGAAAAATTGTCGTGTTTCTTCGCCTGTATGGTAATCATCCTATCTCTCTACCCTCTTTATCTCAACACAAAGCAATTGGGGAAGCAACCCGGCGCCATCATCTCCATCTTTTCGGCGTCTAATGAAAAACAACAAACGCCGGGCACCCCAATATTATTCAATCAAAGTTTTACACCCATTCAAACGGTGTGCGTGTGCTAAAACAGCCCGGGAGTGTAGCCTGTCCAGTTGAGCACCGTTTCGCCCCAAATCAAAATCATCACCCAAGCGATAAACATCATAATGATACCGAACTTGAAAGTGTCGCTCCAACTGTAGTGGTTGGTGGTGTAGAGCAGGGCTGCGGGTTTGCTATTGAAGGGCAGCACATAGACGTGCTCGATGAGCAGTGCCATTGGGAATGCGAGGCTCATCACCGGATATCCAAACCTTTGGGCCACGCCAATGGCGATGGGTATGAATATCAGCGCACGCATAGTCTTCGACTGGAACACAAGGCCACTGAAGAGCATCAGACCCGTGAGGATAACGTAGAGCACCACAAAGGGGGTGTTCTGCGAGATACCCAGTGCATCAAAGCCCGCATTCACAGCCAACGAGGGCAGGTCGGTAGCATTGAGTCCCGAGCCCAACGTATAAGCACCGGCCGAGAAGAGCATCAGGTGCCAGGGGATATCCACGTCGTTCCACTTCACAACGCCAATGCCGGGCATCAGAGCCAACACAGCACCGAGGAAAGCAACCGTTGTGGCATCCACCGAGTGGAGTCCCTTGCCATCCTCGCCACCTGTTACCCACATAAAGAGCACGAGCAGGAAGATACCGATGGCCTTGTACTCCTCCACCGTCATCTTACCCATTGCGTCATACTCCCTGCGCAGGGTGGCCATACCGCCCTCAATCTGGGGCTTCTGCTCCTCCTTCTTCATCGGGAAGACAAGTTTGGTACCCACAAGCCAACCCACAATGAGGAGTATCATAGCCAAGGGGAAACCCACTGCAAACCAATCTTTCCACACCATACTACCACCTGCGCCCAGAATGAGCGATACGGCCAGCAGGTTGGCACCCGAACCGGTCATAAAGGCACTTGCGCCAATGTTCACCTGGAAGAGGTTTTGCAGCACGATGTTCCTACCGAAGTTGTTGCGTGTGCCGTTACTTGCGCCATAGATTGCAGCCACCACCATAAAGATGGGCAGCAGGATGGTTGCCTTCACGGTGGTTGCCGAGATGAAGAGCGACAAGATTACGTTAATCACAATGAAGCTGATGAATATGCCCATTGCGTTCTTGCCGAATTTGAGCACAAACCACAGTGCCAACCTCTTGGCCACGCGGGTTTTCACAAGCATACTCGCCAGCACAAACGACAAGATGTTCAGCCACATAACCGGGTGACCGAGTTGGGCGAAGGCCTCCTTTTGGGTGGTTACACCCGTGAGCACAATGGCCAGAATAACCATCAGCGAGGTCATATAGCTTGGCACAGCCTCCGTTACCCACAATATCATCGAGGCGCAGAAGATGGCCAACATTGCATAGCAAATGCGTGTGAAGGGCGAATTGTCGCGCGGGTTGTCGGCCTTGACGACCGCAGCCTCCTCCTGCGCCTCCACCATTGCCTTGGCCTCCTCCATATTGAATGCTTCCACCGAGTCGGCCTTAACCACCTCCTGCACGTTGCCGATAACGGCACCCTCGGCAGCCTTCACCTCCTTGCCTGCCTGCACCACTGCGGGCACCTCGGGGCAGAGCACCTCATAGCGCGCTTTGGCCTTTTTGCCGAGCGCATCGGGGTTGAGATTGTCGATGAATGGAATGTCCACCACCCAGTAGAGCAGCACAAACACGAGTGCAAGTAAACTTTACAAAATTACTAGAAAATAATGAAAGTATCTTCTATTAAAAACTACTTTACTAAACTTGAAATCTGCATTTGGTCATGCTCGGTTTTAATGATAATCTCGTCGTTTCTTATTTTTGATAGACAAAATTATCTCAACCTTGTAACTTCGCTTATCGGCGTTACTGCGCTTATATTTATCGCCAAGGGCAATCCGATAGGTCAAATGCTTTGCATTATATTCGGGCTTATTTACGGAATAATTTCGTTTAAGTTTAAATACTACGGCGAAGTTATAACATACGTCGGTATGACTATGCCTATGGCGGTTATTGCGCTTATATCTTGGCTTAAAAATCCGTTCAAAGGC
>JAFVSY010000004.1 GCA_017503465.1 Tidjanibacter sp.
AGTGGGGTTACTCGAACAAGGTTTTGATGTTGATTGAGAAGATGTACGCTTACAACAACTAAAAAACGATTTTTGCGGGCGAATTTTGCACCGCACTGCGATAAGCGGGCTCCTCATTTGCGAAAGCAAACTGCGGGCCCGCTTTCTTGTGTGCCTTGCATTCATCTCGTTCTGTGCGTTTTTGCCGCTTTCAAATGGCTGAAAGCACCACAACCCAATACACAAAACAGGCTGTGCCTGCAAAATTCTCCACCCCAAAAATCGTTTTTTACCGCTCCGAAACGTTTGATAGCACCACTGCTAAAATCACAAAACGGCCTATGGCCGCTGCGGAGGGCGTTTTCTTGTGTGCCTTGAATTCATCTCGTTCTGTGCGTTTTTTTGTCTAACGTCTAACGTCCAACGTCTTTTTTAGGGAGTGTAGGGAATTTAGGGAGTGTAGGGAAATTTTCAATTTTCAATTTTCCATTTTCAATTCTCAATTCTCTGGTATTTGTCAGTTTTTGGTGGTCGGCACGCATTTTGAGCCATAGGGGATAGAAACAACACAAAAAGAGATATGACCAAAAAAGTTAAAGACGAGAAAACCTCTGTAAACCAGGAGGTTCACAACGAAGAAAATCACAATGTGGAGGCTGAAAATGCCACCACAGAGCAGGCTGCTACTGACAATGTGGCAGAGCCTGTCGATGAGCAAACTGACAAAACGGCACCCGTGGCTGACGTGGCCGACGAGTGGAAGGATAAGTATCTGCGCCTGAGCGCCGAGTTTGACAACTATCGCAAGCGCACCCTCAAGGAGAAGATGGACCTCATTGAGAGTGGTGGCGAGGATGTTATCAAACTGATGCTCGGTGTGATGGACGACTTTGGCCGTGCTTTGACCGCAATGCAGAACGCCACCGATGTTGCTTCGGTGCGAGAGGGTGTGGAGCTCATTGCCCAGAAGATGACCGATGCGCTCAAGTCGAAGGGTGTGAGCGAGATTGAGGCCATTGGGCAGCCACTTGATACCGACCTCCACGAGGCTGTGGCCAAGTTCCCCGCAGGCGAGGATAAGAAGGGTCTTGTTATCGACGTGGTGCAGAAGGGCTACAAACTCAAGGAGAAGGTTATTCGCTACGCCAAGGTGGTAGTGGGCGAGTAGGGCGCCACGAGCACATCTCGTGGGCAAATTTTGCACCAACTGTCGCCTCGCAAGTTCCTCATTTACCGCCTGTAAACTGCGGACTTGCTCGCTCGGTTGGCACAAAATTTCCCTCACGATATGCACTCGCCAGGGCAGAAAGGGAAAATATTTACTAATAACTAATTAAAAAGTCGGTTGACGGTCGACGGTCGTCGGTTGACGAAAAAATATGGCAAAGAGAGATTACTATGAGGTGCTTGGCGTTGAGAAGAACGCAAGTGCCGACGAGATAAAGAAGGCCTACCGCAAGGCGGCCGTGAAGTATCACCCCGACAAAAACCCCGGCGACAAGGAGGCCGAGGAGAAGTTCAAGGAGGCCGCCGAGGCCTACGATGTGCTCTCCAACGACGACAAGCGTGCCCGCTACGACCAATTTGGCCACGCGGGTATGGATGGTAGCGCAGGTGGCGGTGGCTTTGGCGGCTTTAGTGGCGGTGGCTTCACGATGGAGGACATCTTCCGCAACTTTGGCGACATCTTTGGTGGCCACTTTGGTGGCGGCTTTGGTGGCTTTGGAGGTGGCGGTGGCAGCCGTGGTGGCAGGAGTGTCAATCGTGGCAGCGACTTGAGGGTGAAGGTGCGCCTTTCGCTCAAGGAGGTGGCCGAGGGCTGCACCAAGAAGATTAAGATTTCCAAACTTATGGCCTGCGACCAATGTGGTGGCACGGGTGCGAAGGACTCGCACTCCTACTCCACCTGTCCCAACTGTAACGGTGCCGGCTACACGGTGGAGACGGTCAATAGCTTCTTTGGTCGTGCCCAAACCCAGAGGGTGTGCCCCACGTGTGGTGGCGAGGGTAAGGTCATCACTGCGCCCTGCTCGAAGTGTCGTGGTGAGGGTGTGGTGCGTGGCGAGGAGGTCGTGGAGATACGCATCCCCGCAGGCGTGGCCGAGGGTATGCAACTCTCGGTGAGTGGCAAGGGTAACGCTGCTCGCCACGGAGGCATCAATGGCGACCTGCTGGTGGTCATCGAGGAGGAGCACAACCCCGACCTTGTCAGGGATGGCAACGACCTGCTACACAACCTGAAGGTGCCCGTGACCACAGCCATACTCGGTGGCGAGGTGGAGGTGCCCACCATGGACTCCAAGGCCCGCATCAAGATTGCACCCGGCACACAGGCTGGCAAGGTGTTGAGGCTCAAAGGCAAGGGCTTGCCGGAGGTCAATGGCTACGGCCGTGGCGACATCCTTGTGATTGTGGACCTGGTGATTCCCACCAAGCTCAACAGCGAGGAGAAGAAACTCCTGGAGAAACTCGCCGCACAGCCCAACTTCAAAAAGACCGACACGGTGCGTGGGGAGCAGAATATTTTTGACAGAATGCGTAATTTTTTCGGATAAAATAACGTACATTTGTGGGTGGCTCTTCGGGGCCACCTGCAAGTGTTTAACAGGATAACCAACCAAGGAGGAGAAAGATTATGTTCGGAATAGGTCAATCCATCAGGCGCAAGCCCCGCCAATTCAACTACAACCCCCGCTACTACGATGCCGAGCAGGAGGCTCGCAACCAACGCCGCATCGAACTCGGACACGCTCCGAGGGAGGCCGAGGGGGAACAGCAGGAGCGTAAGCCCGGCGACATTCTGCGTGCGCGTAGTGAGCGTCGCCAGCAGGAGGCCGAGCGAAACATAGCCTCCCGCAAGCAGAGCAACAAACTGAGGTTGCTCTTTGCAGCGTTGCTGATTGTGGGTCTTGTGATGTTGGCCAAGTCCATAGTGGAGACGTTCAATTTCTGATACCTCTTCACGCCAATAAATCCATAGAGAGAAGCAAAGGATGAAGATAAGACTATTGCCCGACTGCGTGTCGAACCAGATTGCTGCCGGAGAGGTTGTTGGCAACCCCTCATCGGTGGTAAAGGAGATGGCCGAGAACGCCATTGATGCCGGAGCCACAATGGTTACCATCGGTTTTAGGGCCGATGGCAGGGAGCTTGTGCAGGTAACCGACAATGGTGAAGGTATGGAGCCTGCCGATGCGCGCTTGGCATTCGACAAACACGCCACCAGCAAGATTACCTCGCTGGAGGACATCTATCGCCTTTCGACCTTCGGGTTTAGGGGCGAGGCTTTGGCCTCCATTGCGGCGGTGGCTCAGGTTGAACTAACCACCCGCACAGCCGAGGAGGAGTTGGGTGTGAAGATTGTGGTTGAGGGCGGTAGGTTTGTGTCGCAGGAGGCTGTGGTGGCCCCCAAGGGTAGCACCTTCAAGGTGCGCAACCTCTTCTTCAATGTGCCTGCCCGCAGGAAGTTTATTGAGGATAGCGAGAAGGAGGCGGCAAAGATTAAGACCGAATTCCGCCGTGTGGCCTTGTGCCACCCTGAGGTTGCCTTTGCGCTCTACAAAGATGATGCACCACTCTACAACCTCCCCGTGAGTGGACTCAAGGGCCGCATTGCGGCACTTATGGGTAAGGCTGTGGCGGCCAACCTGCTGGAGGTGTCCACCGACACCACGCTGGTAAAGGTGGAGGGATTTGTGGGCCGTCCCGAGGTGGCCAAGAAGAGGGGTGCCGACCAGTACCTCTTCATCAACGGTCGTTTCTTCAAGAGTCCCTACCTGCATAAGGCTGTGCTGATGGCCTACGACAAACTCATCCCAACGGGAGTGCAACCCTCCTATTTCCTCTACCTCACCGTGGATACCGACAGGGTGGATGTGAACGTACATCCCCAAAAGACCGAGGTTAAGTTCTCCGATGAGGGAGCCATTTGGCAGATTGTCAATGCGGCAGTGAGGGAGTCGCTCGCCAAGACGGGAGTGATTCCGATGATGGACTTTGAGGACGAGGGCGAGGTGGAGATTCCTGTCTTTGACGGCACTGCCCGCAGGAGTATGAGCGAGCCTTCGACCACCACAAACCCCTTCTACAACCCCTTCAAGGAGAGTGTGGGCGGTGGTGCTCAGGGTGGCCGCACAGGGGGGAGTGGTACCGTGCTCCGCAGTGGTGGTAGCAGGTTTGCGAGCGACTTTGTGGTGCCCTATCCATCGAGCGAGGAGACTCCGGAGGAGAGGGAATTCGATAGTTCCATCCTCGAATTTATTGAGGGTGGCAGCTCCGAGGCCAATCAGGGCGAGTTGGAGTTGGAGATTGATTCGGAGGGTTTCTCCGGCTCGCTGATGTTCTCGGGGGGCTATGTGGCAACCACTCTGAATGGAAGACTTGCGGTGGTCGATTTGGCCCGAGCAAGGGAGGTTATGCGCTTCCGCCACTATCTGTTGATGTTGGGCGACAGCAAATCGTTGGGGCAGACTCTGCTCTTTCCGGAGAGGCTTGTGCTCTCGTCAGACGATGTGGATGTGCTGGGCGAGAACTACGCCGACTTTGCAGCCTTTGGTTTTGAGTTTGCGGTGTTGGATGCCAACACGGTGGAGTTTTCGGCTCTGCCTGCCGACTTGGCCATTGAGGAACTTGAGGATGTGGTCTACGATATGATAGATGCTTTCAGGGATGGCGTGGACCTGCCCGAACAACGCCGCAAGGAGAGTGCGGCGATGTCGTTGGCCCGCACACGCACCATCAAACCACTCTCGCAGAGTGAGGTTACGGCCCTGCTGGCCAACCTTCAGGGGTGTGCCGATTGCAGCTACACTCCCGACGGCAGACCTGTGGTGAAGGTCTTTGGCGAGGGCGAGATTAAGGGGATGTTTTGAAATTCAAAATTCAAAATTGACAAAACGTTGTTTTGTCTAAAATGCTCCCGCTCGGCACAGGCGTTGCCTGTTTTGTGTAGATGTTAGGTCTGCACTCTTTCGAGCCTTTGGATGCCAGCACGCAGCCTTTGCGCTCGCTTACTCGCATTTGCCAAAATTCAAAATTAAGGGCTGAAAGGGAGGTTAGGGAAATTAGGGAGGTTAGGGATAGAACTCTCTAAATTCTTTAAATTCTCTAAATTCCCTAAAAAAAAGACCTTGGACGTTCGACGTTGGACCACAATTAGAAAAACACCGAAAAAAGATGAATAGTTACTATAGAAGTCAATTTGTTACTCCGCCTGTAGTGAAAGACCTGCTGATTATCAACGTGTTGGTCTTTTTCACACAGCAGGTGCTGCCCGCAAGCGCAAAGGCGTGGATGATGAACACCCTGGCACTCGGTTTCCCGTGGGGAATTGGCGAGGTGTTCCAGTTGGTGAGTTATATGTTTATGCACGCCAACTTCTCCCACCTCTTCTTCAATATGTTCGCCCTGTGGATGTTCGGACGCATATTGGAGTATGACCTTGGCAGCAAGAGGTTTTTGATTTACTACCTCGTTTGCGGTATCGGTGCGGGCATCATTCAGTTGGGTGTGAACTTCGCCGAGGCCTCGGTGCTGGTGTCGCAGGGCTATCGTGTGCCGATGATGACCACCGTGGGTGCGAGTGGAGCTGTGTTTGGCCTGCTGCTTGCCTATGGTATGTTGCACCCCAACAACATCATTGCGCTGCTCTTTCCGCCCATCCAACTCAAGGCCAAGTGGTTTGTGGTGCTCTATGGCGCACTCGAACTCTTTGGTGGCATTGCCTCTTCGGGCTCCAATGTGGCACACTTTGCACACCTCGGAGGTATGCTCTGGGGCTTCCTGCTGTTGCGCTACTGGAAGAAGAAAAACCAAATCTGGTACTAACACTCCACACGCAATATCCACTCACTCACAATAAGAAGATTTCCACACCCTGCCCACTATGAAACGCAGCAAAGAGGGATACTACCACGACGAAAACCGCAAGGTCAAACGTGAACGCCCACGAGGAGTCAAACGACGCTTCGTGTGGGGTGTGTTTGATGTTGTGATGGCGGCAGTGTCGGTGGTGGCGGCTGTGGCTTTGGTGCTGGGACTGCTCGCAAGGGTGATAAGCCCCGAGCACGGCACCCTGCCCGCATTTGCGGGGCTCTTCTTCCCCATTGTCTACCTCGTGGACCTCTTTTGCGCCCTGTGGTGGGTGGTAAGGTGGAGCAAGTGGGTGTGGCTACCGCTGGTGATGCTGCTGGTGGGTGGCGGAGGCGTGGGCCTTTTCTATCGCTCGGACGTGAAGACCAAACCTGCCGTGGTGGATAGGGCAAGGGAGGACATCGTGGTTGCCACCTACAACGTGATGAACTTCAGCGATGTGGATGCGCCGGAGGGGGTGGAAAACTTCGACCGCGTGGCCGAGTGGGTGAACAGCAAGGGTGTGCAACTGCTCTGCTTGCAGGAGGCGCACTTCTCCTCGGGGCAGACCTTCGAGGAGTTCAAGGATAAGCTCAAACGCCTCTCCTATGGCTACTTTGTTAATGGCTCCCCAGAGGGGGAGGAGGCCGTGGGGTCGGGTTATGCGATTTTTAGCGCGTGGCCCATTGTGCGTAGGGGAGTGGCGAGTGCCGACAGCCTGAACGTCAACTCCGTGTGGGCCGATGTGAAGATTGGGCGTGACACCATCAGGGTGTTCAACAACCACCTCCAATCCACCGGCATAAGCCAAGAGGAGAGGGAATCTACGCTCCGTCCAAGCATCGCAAGAGATACGTTGGCAGGGCAGAAACTCTTTGCCGTGGCCGACAAGATGACCGAAAGTTACCGCCTGCGTGCTGTGCAGGCCAAGGAGGTGTCGAGGGCCATTGGGGAGAGCCCACACCCTGTGGTGGTGTGTGGCGACTTCAACGACACGCCGATGTCGTATGCCTATCGCACGATTTGTAGTCGCAACGACCTTGTGGACGCATTTGTGGCAAAGGGTAGGGGCGTGGAGCACACCTTCAAGGGGCTCTACAACCTCTTCCGCATAGACTATGTGATGGTGGACGGTGAGGCCTTTGAGGTTAAGTCCTACGACTCCTACGACGAGCCAATGAGCGACCACAAGCCACTCCTCTCACGCCTCGGGCGCAAGAGTGATGATTAAAGTCTGGCGCAAAATATGCGCTCATCGGCATAGGCGGGTTGATAGGCGGGAGAGTGGTCGTAGAGGCCATACATAGCCGAGCCCGAGCCCGACATCGACACATAGAGCGCACCGCTGCGTTGCAACGCTCGGCGGATGTTCTTAAGTTCGAGGTGTTGCTCAAAGAGCGATGCCTCGAAATCGTTTACAATGGCCTCCTGCCACTGCTCACGTGGTAGGCGTAGACGCTCCTCCAAAGGGGCCTCGGGGAGATGGGGCACCACGCCCGCATAGGCCTCGGCCGTGGGGATACCAAAGGAGGGCTTGCTCACCACACACCAGAGTCCCTCGGCAGGGTTGATGGTGGGGGTGAGAATCTCGCCACGACCACGGCAAAACATCGGCTCGGAGGTGATGAAGAAGGGCACGTCGCTACCCAACTCGGCGGCCAGCGACTCCAGCGTGGGGGTGGCAAGACCGAGCGAATAAATCTCGTTGAGGGCCACAAGAGTGGCGGCCGCATCGGCACTACCGCCGCCCAAGCCAGCACCAAAGGGTATCTGCTTGTCAAGTCGGATGTGGGCACCACCAATGCCATAACGTTCCCTCATCAGCATCCACGCCTTGACCACAAGGTTGCGGTCGGAGGTGCAGTCGAGGGTGAGCCCATTGGCCTCAAGGTGGATGGCGCCATCCACGGTGGGTACCACCTCCAGGGTGTCGCACACGCCACGAAACTGCAACATCAGGGTGTCTATTTCGTGGTAGCCATCGGGGCGGCGGCGCAAGATGTCGAGTCCGAGATTTATCTTGGGGTAGGCGGTGAGTATCATTTTTCCGAGCATTTGTTCTATGACCACAAAGATAATTATTTTACCTTTGCCACAAAACCCATAACTATGAAATTTCGCACCGAAATAGCCCTCACTCCGAGTGAGTGGCGACTCTCCCACAGCAACCACATCGTTGCCGTGGGTTCCTGCTTTGCCGACAATGTGGCTGCCCGAATGGCCCTCTGGGGACTCCCCGTGGTTGCCAATCCGCTGGGCGAGATGTTCAACCCAAAGAGCGTTGTCGCCACCTTGGAAAGGCTTACTGAGGGTACTCCCTTTGTGGCCGAAGAACTCCACCAGAGGGGCGACGTGTGGTTTTCCTACGCAGCCCACGGAGCCTTTGATGGCACCGACAAGAAGCAGGTGCTGGCCGCCCTCAATGAGGCGGTGGTCTGTGGGCACAAGGCCTTGGCCGAGGCCGACACGGTGGTGCTCACACTCGGTACCGCTTGGGTCTATGAGCGAGGTGGCCGAGTGGTGGCCAACTGCCACAAGATGCCTGCCGAGGAGTTTGTGCGCCGCAGACTCTCGGTGGAGGAGGTTGTGGAGAGTGTGGTGTGCCTCGTGGAGGGCCCTCTGAAGGGCAAGCGCACCATCCTCACCGTGAGCCCCGTGAGGCACTTGGCCGACGGGCTGGAGGGTAATGCGGTGTCGAAGGCGGTGTTGAGGCTGGCCGCAGAGCAGGTGGCCGAGAGGTGCGCAGGGGTGGTGGAATACTTCCCCGCCTACGAAATCGTGCTCGACGACCTGAGGGACTATCGCTTTGTGGGGCCCGACTTGGTACACCCCTCGCAGGAGGCCGTGGACTATGTGTGGGAGAGGTTCGTGGAGCGCTATGTGGAGCCCCACACCGCAGAGTTGGGGCGCAGGGTGGAGGCTCTGCGCAGGGCCGCAACTCACCGCCCGTTACACCCCGACAGTAGCGAGTGGACCCACTTCAAGGCAACAATGCTACGCAAGGCCAAGGCTCTCCAAACCGAACTGCCGGAGGGTACTTTGGAACAAGAATTGGACTTTTTTGGCAGGTAGAAGGCTCTTTTCGCTGCCGAGAGGGAGTAAATTCACAATAAATGATGTATCTTTACACGTTTATTTTTGACGTAACAACACAACCATAGGTTATGACACAACAGAAGGATAGCGTTCAGGAGGAAATCATCGCCGACTTTGAGATGTTTGACGACCCCGATGATAGGCTCCAATACCTCATCGATATGGCCGACTGCTGCGAGGAAATCAACCCACAGCACAAGACCGAGCAGTATCTGATTGACGGTTGCCAATCGAGGGTGTGGATTGATGCAAGGCTGGAGGATGACGGCAAGGTCTACTTCTCGGCTGATGCCGATGCACTCATTGTCAAGGGCATTGCAGGTCTGCTCACAAGGGCCCTCGGTGGGCGCACCCCCGAGGAGATTCTCCACACCGAACTCTACTTTATCGACCGCATAGGTATCCGCTCCTACCTCTCGCCCACACGCGCCAACGGCCTCGGCGAGATGCTCAACCAGATGAAACGCTATGCGGTGGCCTTCTCGGCTGCGACAGCCAGTCGTTAGGCCCCCAAAATTGTTGGTAGCCCCCACCAATCACCCCAACACACACCCATTCAGACCTTTTCCGACACTTATGAGTATGACACCCGAAGAGATACAGACCACCGAGCGACAGATTGTGGATGTGCTCAAAAACATCTACGACCCCGAAATTCCTGTGAATATCTACGACCTCGGCCTGGTCTATGAGATAGACTACACCCCCGATGGTGTGGCCAACATACGTATGACACTCACCGCCCCCAACTGCCCAATGGCCGACTACCTCGTGGAGGAGGTACACACACAGGTGATGAAGGTGCGTGGGGTAAAGGAAGTCATCGTGGAGATTGTCTTTGACCCACCCTGGGACAAGGAGATGATGAGCGAGGAGGCCCTGATGGCCCTCGGTATGTTGTAGGGGAGAGTGCCAGAGTACATAGAACAGAGAACAGAGAATAGAGAAAAAATGTACGACCACAGCCGACGCACAGATTGCCCAATGCTTTTGGCCACCTGCGACTCTCTACGTCGCACAAAGGTGGTGGAGAGTTTGCTGGTGGAGCGACTTCTGCGCAAGAGCCGCAGGGTGTTGGATATGTGGGAAGGGTGCGAGAGAGATTGGAACCAAACCCTCCACGAAATGGCCGCCTACGCTATGGGCGCACCACGCAATAGTGGAGCCTTCGTGAAGTTGGCCTCCAAGGCCACATTCCGTATGTGTGTGAGGGAACGAGGCCGCGAGGGTGGGGTGGAAGCCCTACTGTTGGGTACCTCCGGTCTGCTGAAGGGCGACTTTATGGACGACCACATCGTGTGCTTGCAAGAGGAGTTCGACTATCTCGCCACAAAGTATGACCTGAATGTGATGAAGGCAGGCGAGTGGGACCGCAACTACTCCTTTCCGGCAGGTAGTCCTGTGGTGCGCATAGCACAACTTGCCGCCATAGTCGCACAGCCCAACTTCTTCTTTGACGATGTGATTGGGTGCGCAACCTTTGAGGATGTAGCAAAGCTCCTCTCGGCCGAGGTGAGCCCCTATTGGCAGAAACACTACACCATTGGCGGTCAGCCCGTAGGGGCACCAAAGCGTTTGGGTAGGGAGAAGATAGTAACGATGACCATCAACTTTGTGGTCCCATTGCAGTTTGCCTACGCCGAGGTGATGCAGAGGGAGGACATCAAGCAGAGGGCTATGGAAATGCTGGAGCAACTCCCAGCCGAGCACAACCGCATAGTTAGCAAGTGGACGGGCGCAGGGGTACCCTGCACGTCGGCATTTGACTCGCAGGCACTCATTGAGTTGCAGACCTATTGCGATAGGGGCGGATGTGCGGAGTGCCCTCTTGCAAAACAGATAAAAAGAGCGTAACTTTACACGATTTTAGGTGCCACAGATGGGTGTGTTTGTGGTGCAAAATAGCTGAAATACAAAACGATACACAAGAATATGAATGTAGTTCAATCCATCCTGAAACTGTTCTTCGGAACAAAGAGCGACAAGGACCGCAAGGAGATTCAACCCTATGTGGACAAAATCATTGCCCTCTACCCCTCGATTGATGCGCTCACCAACGACGAGTTGCGTGGCCGCTCAACCGCACTCAAAGCACAAATCGCCGAGTTCATCCGCCCCGAAGAGGAGCGCATTGCGGCACTCAAAGTGGAGCTTGAGGGCGACTTGAGCATTGAGAAGAAGAGCGATATTTCCAAAGAAATCGACAACCTCACCAAGGAGGTGGACGAGAAGATTGAGAAGAAACTCGATGAGATACTGCCCGAGGCATTTGCCATTATGAAATCCACCGCCCGCAGGTTTGCCGAGGCCGACACCGTGGAGGTTACCGCCAGCGAGTTTGACCGCAACCTGGCCGCCGACCGCGATTTTGTGAGCATTGAGGGCGACAAGGCCATTTGGCAGACCACTTGGACCGCCGGTGGTAACGACATCAAGTGGGATATGGTACACTACGACTGCCAGCTCTTCGGTGGCGTGGTGCTCCACAAGGGTAAAATTGCCGAGATGGCAACCGGTGAGGGTAAGACCCTCGTGGCAACCCTCCCCGTATTCCTCAATGCACTCGCCGGCAAGGGCGTGCACGTGGTTACCGTCAACGACTATCTGGCCAAGCGTGACTGCGAGTGGATGGGCCCGATGTACCAATTCCACGGACTCTCGGTGGAGTGTATCGACAACTACCGCCCCAACTCGCCCGAGCGTAGGCAGGCCTATGCCGCAAACATCACCTTCGGTACCAACAACGAGTTCGGTTTTGACTACCTCAGGGACAATATGTCCATTCAGGCTGCCGAATTGGTGCAGAAGAAACACCACTTTGCCATCGTCGATGAGGTGGACTCGGTGTTGATTGACGACGCACGTACGCCGCTTATCATCTCCGGTCCTGTGCCCAGGGGCGATGACCAACTCTTCGACCAATACCGCGACATCGTGGAGAGGCTCTACTCCCTCCAGCGTAACCTGGCCAACGACTGCCTCGTGAAGGCCAAGAAACTCATTGCCGAGGGTAAGAACGATGAGGGTGGCATCTGGCTGCTCCGTTCACACAAGGGTCTGCCCAAAAACAAAGCACTCATCAAATTCCTCTCCGAGCAGGGTATGAAGGTGCTCCTGCAAAAGACCGAGGCCATCTATATGCAAAACCACAACGAGAGGATGCCGGAGATTACCGACGAACTCTTCTTTGTGATTGATGAGAAACTCAACACCGTGGAACTCACCGACAAGGGCCACCAAATGTTGGCCGACGCTGTGGGTGAGGACAAGTTCTTCGTGCTGCCCGACATCGGCTCGGAGGTTGCTGCACTCGAAAAGAGCGACATCTCGGCCGAAGAGAGGGCCGCAAAGAAGGACGCCGTGTTGGCCGACTACGCCATCAAGAGCGAGAGAGTACACACTGTGAACCAGCTCCTCAAGGCCTACAGTATGTTTGAGAAGGACGTGGAGTATGTTCTCATCGACAACAAGGTGAAAATCGTGGACGAGCAGACGGGCCGTATTATGGAGGGCCGCCGCTACTCCGATGGTCTGCACCAAGCAATTGAGGCCAAGGAGAGGGTTAAGGTGGAGGCCGCAACGCAAACTTTTGCGACCATCACACTGCAAAACTATTTCCGTATGTACCACAAACTTGGTGGTATGACCGGTACGGCCGAAACGGAGGCAAGCGAGTTTTGGAGTATCTACAAACTCGATGTGGTGGTTATTCCCACCAACAGGCCCATCGCCAGGGACGACCGTGACGACCTCGTCTACAAGACCAAGAGGGAGAAATATAACGCTGTGGTTGAGGAAGTTGTGAAACTCGTGGGCGAGGGTAGGCCCGTGCTCGTGGGTACCACCTCGGTGGAGGTGTCGGAGCTCTTGAGCCGCATCCTGAAGATTCGCCACATCAAACACAATGTGCTCAACGCCAAGCAACACGCCCTTGAGGCACAAGTGGTTGCCGAGGCAGGTAGGGCCGGTCAGGTAACCATCGCAACCAATATGGCAGGTCGTGGTACCGACATCAAACTCACCCCCGAGGTGAAGGAGGCAGGTGGTTTGGCCATCATCGGCACCGAGCGACACGAAAGCCGCCGTGTGGACCGTCAGCTCCGAGGACGTTCCGGACGTCAGGGCGACCCCGGTACCTCGCAGTTCTTTGTGTCGTTGGAGGATGACCTGATGCGTCTGTTCGGTAGCGACCGCATAGCCTCAATGATGGACCGAATGGGACTCCAAGAGGGCGAGGTTATTCAGGCAGGTATGATGTCGAAGGCCATTGAGAGGGCACAGAAGAAGGTGGAGGAGAACCACTTTGGCGTGCGTAAGAGGCTGCTTGAGTATGACGATGTGATGAACTCACAGCGTACCGTTATCTACACCCAGCGCCGCCACGCACTCCACGGCGAGAGGGTAGAGATTGACCTCAACAATATGATGCTCGACTTTGCCGATGCATTCGTGGAGAACACGCAGGGCGTTGATTTTGAGGACTTCTCCATCGAACTTATCCGTCAGGTGGCTATGCAGCCCACCTTCGATGAGGCCACCTACAATAAGGCCTCCAAAGAGGAACTTGCACGACTCATTGTTGATGACCTTCGCACCGCCTACGCTCGCAGGGCACAGATTGTGGCACAAACCGCAATGCCCGTGTTGAAGAACGTGATGGATAAGCAGGGCGACCAAGTGGAGACCCTCTATGTGCCCATCACCAACGGAACTCTCGTCTACAACGTGGCCACCAACCTCAAACGTGCGGTGGAGAGCGAGGGTGCCGAAATCTACAAGATGTTCACCAAACTCGCAATGCTCACCACCATTGATGACAACTGGCGTGAGCACCTGCGTGCTATGGACGACCTCAAACAGAGTGTGCAGAACGCATCCTATGAGCAGAAAGACCCCCTGTTGATTTACAAACTTGAGGCCTACAATCTGTTCCGTGCGATGATTGACAAGATAAACCGCGAGGTGCTCTCTATCCTGCTGAAGGGTTACATTCCCACACGTGAGAACGCTCAGGACCGCTTGCGTCAGCGTCAGCAAAATCAGCAGAAGGTGGATGTGAACAAGTTGCAGGCTTCTCGTATGGCTGCTGCTGCGGCTGCGGGTCAGGGCGAGAAGAGTCGTCCTATGCCCGTACACGTTGAGAAGAAAGTTCGTCCCAACGACCCGTGTCCTTGTGGGTCGGGGAAGAAGTATAAGCATTGTCACGGCGCATAGTAAAAAACGCAGATTGCGGGTGAATTTTGCACCGCACTTCGATAGGCGAGTTCCTCATTTGCGAAAGCAAACTGCGGACTCGCCTTCTCGTTTGGCACAAAATTCCCTCCGCACTTTGCGTTTTTTGTGGTCTAACGTCCAACGTCTTTTTTAGGGAGTTTAGGGAGGTTAAGGAGTGTAGGGCCTAATAGCATTTGGTAGCACCACCAAGTACTCCTCCCCTACGATAGGGGAGGTCGGGAGGGGTGGTCGAAATTGCAAT
>JAFVSY010000024.1 GCA_017503465.1 Tidjanibacter sp.
AACCATCAAGGCCTCGTGGCTGAAGGAGCCCGTGAAGGTGGCAACCAACGATATTGGCGAGTGGATTGCCGATGTGCCCACCGGTGAGGCTGCAACCAAGCAGAAAGTGAAGATTTACACCGAGAGCGAAGAACTCTCCTTTGGCAACATTATGATTGGCGAGGTGTGGGTGTGCTCCGGCCAGAGCAATATGCAGTTCCAAGTGGGCAAAACCACAGACCTGCTCGATGCGCTCAAGTCGCCCAACCCTAACATCCGACTCTACAATTCGGGCCGCATCTCCTCGCGCTTCCCGATGACCGACATCCCCGAAGCAGAGTGGACCACCACCGCCAAACGTGATTTGACCCGTTTCTCGGCCGTGGGCTATGCCTTTGGCGACAAACTCCAGAGGGAACTCGGTGTACCTGTGGGTCTTATCTGCGTGGCCTATGGTGGTACTTCCATCGAGTCGTGGATGCCTGAGGAGAGCGTGGTGGAGAACTTGCTCTTTGTGAGCGGACTCAAGAAGAGCCTTGTAGACAATCAGGCCAAATGGAAGGGTGCCGACCGCTACTACGCTGCTGCACAGTACAATGCAAACATCAACCCCATCATCAACACCACCATTGCGGGTGCGATTTGGTATCAGGGCTGCCACAACGTCTCCTACGCCGCCACCTACTACGACAAGTTGCAGGAGAAGATGATTGAGAGCTGGAGGGAGAAGTTCAACAACCCCACAATGCCCTTCTACTTGGTGCAGTTGGTGCCCCACATCTATACGGACATCAAGGGTGCGCAACTGCGTGAGTCGCAGGCTGCGGCTGCCAACCGTGTGGAGGGTGCCGACTATGTGCCCACAATGGACTGCCTCGATATTTATGGCGACATCCACCCCCGCAACAAAAAAGTGGTGGGCGAAAGGCTCGCAGCCAAGGCACTCGGTCATCACTATGGCCGCACCGATGTGGAGTATCTGCAACCCGAGTATGAGCGTATGCAGGTGGAGGAGGACAAAATCCGCCTCTACTTCCGCAATGCCGACAAGGGGCTGACCACCGCCGATGGCAACGAGTTGCGAGGCTTCCAGATTGGCGACGAGAGGGGCTTTGTTCACGCAAGTGCCAAGGTGGAGAATGGCAACGAGGTGGTTGTGTGGGCCGATGGCATCCTCAACCCCACCGCAGTGCGCTACTGCTTCAACGAGGGCATAGGCAACCTTGTGAGTGGCAACTCGTGGCCCGTGGGTCCGTTCCGCACCGATAGGGACAACGACCAGATAGGTCTGCTGCCCAATATGTATGACGTGTGCGAAATGGAGGTGAGTGTGCGCGGTGGCAATTTCACCCTCGGCCGCCTGGAGCCCAACGCTCCCATCTGGAGCAACCGCCCCAAATACTACTTCAACTCGGTAATCGAGTCGCTTGAGGGCTTCCAAATGCTCCTGCCCGAGTGGGAGAACGCCAAGGAGATGACCCCCTATGAGGTAACATTTACCGCCAAGAAGAGTGGCCGCATCTATGTGCTCGTGCGCAACTACAAGTATCTCACCGACCAAGGCTGGAGTGTGATGCCCGCAAGTGTGATGAATGTCTACGACCCCAAAAAAGGTTTCCGCACCCGACTGATGGTGGGCTACCGCGACATTGAGGCCGGCGAGAGCGTAACATTCAAGGTGGGCACCGACAACCCCTCCGGCATCATCCCCATCGCCAAGAAGTTCAAATACAAAAAGTAAGACAGAGAGAATTTTACACACAAAAAACATAAACTAAACAAAAAAACACTATGAAAAAGATTCAAGGAATCATTCCCCCGATGATTACCCCGCTGTTGGGCGAGGATACCATCGACCGCAAAGGCGCAGAGCAACTCGTGGAGCGTATGATTGCAGGTGGCGTGCACGCACTCTTCCTGCTCGGCACCACCGGTGAGTCGCAGAGCCTCTCGCTTGCTTGCCGCTACGAATTTGTGGAACTCGTGTGTGGTCTGGTTGCAGGCCGCGTGCCCGTGCTGGTGGGCATCACCGAGACCTCGCTGACCGAGAGCGTGAAACTTGCCGAGAAGGCCAAAGAGTGTGGTGCCGCAGGTGTTGTAGCCGCAGCCCCCTACTACTTCGCACCCTCGCAGCAGGAGCTCATCGACTACTACACCGCACTGGCCGACCGCTCGCCACTGCCCCTCTACCTCTACAATATGCCCTCGCACGTGAAGGTATTCCTGGAGGCCAAGACGGTGGCTGCGCTTGCCGAGCACCCCAACATCGTTGGTCTGAAAGACTCGTCGGCCAATATGAACTACTTTGCACAGCTGACCTACCTGCTACGCGAGAAGCCCGACTTTGCACTCTATGTTGGCCCCGAGGAACTCACCGGCGAGGCTGTGTTGATGGGTGCCGATGGTGGCGTCAATGGCGGTGCCAATATGTTCCCCGAACTCTATGTGGCAATGTACAACGCTGCCAAAGCACACGACATAGAGAAGGTTAAGGAGTTGCAGAAGCAGATTATGGCCATCAGCACCACCATCTACACCGTTGGTAAGTGGGGCTCAAGCTACCTGAAGGGTGTTAAGTGCGCTTGCTCGCTGCTGGGTATCATCAGCGACGACTTCCTGCCCCTGCCCTACAAGAAATTCGAGGCCGAGGAGAGGGCTAAGATTGCCGCTGCTCTCAAAGCCATCGGTGCAGAGGTGAAATAAATACCCGTGGCTAATCCCCGAAAAAAAACGGACACACAAAAAGAAGAGTCTAAACACATATATGTAGATATATAGTATGGAAATTACATTTTTGGACTATTTAGTCTTTTTCA
Organism: Tidjanibacter sp.; assembly: GCA_017503465.1. Classification (GTDB taxonomy): domain Bacteria; phylum Bacteroidota; class Bacteroidia; order Bacteroidales; family Rikenellaceae; genus Tidjanibacter. The sequence goes on from JAFVSY010000024.1 coordinate 2,796, forward strand.
TTTTCGTTGGTGGCGTTGCCCTGTTTGGCTGCTCGTTCTACTTCAAGAGCCGCAAGAGCAGTGCCGCATTCACCAAAGCGGAGGGTAGCCTGCCTTCGTGGGTTGTGGGTATGAGTATCTTCGCCACCTTTGTGAGCAGTATCTCGTTCCTCGGCCTGCCGGGCGATGCATTCAAGGGCAACTGGAGTCCCTTTGTGTTCAGCCTTTCGATTCCCATTGCATCAATCTTGGCCGCCAAGATTTTCATTCCCCTCTACCGTGGCGTGAATAGCGTTTCGGCCTACCACTATCTGGAGGAGAAATTTGGCTATTGGGCTCGTTGCTACGCCTCCATCTGCTACCTTCTGACGCAGGTGTGCCGCATCGGCTCCATCCTGTTGCTGTTGGCTCTGCCCATCAACAAGATGTTCGGTTGGGATGTGCAGACAATCATCATCGTAACGGGCGTTGTTACAATGGTTTACACCCTCTTGGGCGGTATCGCCGCCGTGGTGTGGACCGATGCAATTCAGGGTATCATCCTGATTGTGGGTGCTGTGGTGTGCGCAGTGATTTTGACTTTCGGTATGCCCGAGGGCCCCGCACAACTGTTTGAGATTGCTGCCGAGCACGGCAAGTTCAGCCTTGGTAGTTTTGGTGCATCGCTCAGCGAGTCCACCTTCTGGGTGCTGCTACTCTATGGTCTGTTCACCAATATGAACAACTACGGTATCGACCAAAACTACGTGCAGCGTTATATGACCACCTCCTCGACCAAGGAGGCTGTCAAATCAACTATGTTCGGTAGCCTTCTCTATGTGCCCGTGTCGCTCATCTTTGTCTATATCGGCACCGCACTCTTCTCCTACTACAACGCACAGCCCGAGTTGCTGCCCGCAGGCACTCCCGCCGACCAAGTGTTCCCCCACTTCATCGTGCACGGTCTGCCCACAGGTATCACCGGCCTTGTGATTGCCGCCATCTTCTCGGCAGGTATGAGTACAGTGGCTACGAGTATCAACTCCTCGGCTACCATTGTGCTGACCGACTTTGTGAAACATTTCAGCAAGAAGGAGCGCACCGACAAGAAGGATATGAAGACTCTCTACGCCACCTCGCTCGTTGTGGGCATTGTTGGTATCATCATCGGTATCCTTATGATGCAGGTAGACGGCGTGCTGGACGCTTGGTGGACTTTGGCTTCCATCTTTAGTGGTGGTGTGCTTGGTCTGTTCCTGCTCACCCTCATCAGCCGCAAGCCCCACCGTGCAGCCTCAATCACTGCCGCCGTTGCAGGTATGTTGGTTGTGATTTGGATTGCACTGATGCAGGTAATGTCGCCGGAGCCCGCAATCAACGGCAAGTTGGCCATCGTGTTTGGCACCACCGTGATTATGCTCGTTGGCTTCCTGCTGACTATGCTGCTGGGCAAGAAGAGCAAAAAGGCTATTGCAGAGTAATATAATTGGACAAAGAAAAATCGAACAAAAAAAATAGACTAAAGAAAGATGAAAAACTATCCTAAAATTGGTATTCGCCCCATTATTGACGGCCGCCGTGGCGGTATCCGTGAGTCGCTTGAGGAGATGACTATGACTATGGCAGAGAGCGTGGCAAAACTCTACTCCGAGAAACTGCGCTATGCCGATGGCACTCCCGTGCAGTGTGTTATTGCCGACCGCACCATTGGTGGTGTGGCCGAGGCCGCTATGGCAACCGAGAAGTTCGCCGCCAACAATGTTGGTGCCGTGCTGTCGGTTACTCCCTGCTGGTGCTACGGCTCGGAGACCATCGATATGGACCCCCTGATGCCCAAAGCAATCTGGGGCTTCAACAAGAGCCAGCGCCCCGGTGCTGTCTACTTGGCTTCGGCTCTGGCAGGCCACAACCAGAAAGGTCTGCCCGCATTCGGTATCTATGGCCGTGATGTGCAGGATATGAACGACAACTCCATTACCCCCGATGTGGAGGAGAAATTGCTCCGCTTCGGTCGTGCTGCTGTGGCAGTGATGCAGATGAAGGGTAAGTCCTATCTGAACATTGGCTCGGTGTCGATGGGTATCGCAGGCTCTATGCCCGACCCCGACTTCTTCCAAGAGTACCTCGGT
>JAFVSY010000025.1 GCA_017503465.1 Tidjanibacter sp.
AATTCTCTCCCTACATTCTCCAAAAGTTGTAGTCCACTTTCTGCTCCACGGCTTGCTCGGTGGCGTCATCGAGGTTGTGGAAGAAGTCAATGCCCGTGCGCTTCTCGAGTTCGTCGATGGTAATCACAAATTGGCTTGTGGAAACCTCGCTGCTGGTTGCCTTGTGGGGCACCCAAAGGGCCATAGCCTGATAGGTGCTGTTTCCCTCCGTGCCCCTGCGTTGCAGGAGTGCCTTGTAGTAGTAGTTGGGCACGGCCACCTGCTTGCTGCTGTCGCTCTTGCCGTAGGCATAGGAGATGTTCTCGTTGCCTCCCACCGTGCGGAACACAGCGCCCGTGACCACATAGAGGGTGTCGCAACCGCTTCCCCAACTGCGCACCTGACCCTCAATTTGTGCCCACTTTTCCTGATTGAGGCCCGAGAGCTGTGGGCTCATATTGGTGGGTATGCTCAACAATTGGCAGTTCTCGGTGGTGTTGGGGTGGAATCGTGTGGCTGCGGGGCAGAGGTGCCCACGGTCGTAGTTGCTATTGAACGAACTCTTCAGGTAGACCTGCTTGGAGGAGGGTATGTTGGGGTCCATACGGCCCCAATCGTCCTTGCGACTGCCACCACCGGGGGTGTGCAGCTTGGAGATGGGGTAGGCTACCCACAGGGAGTGGTAGATGTCGCTGTCGTAGAGGAGCGAGAAACTGCGTGCGGTGTTGCCCGACGAGGCCAGCATATGCTTGGAGAAGTAGTACCTCTGCTGGTCGGCAGTGAAGGCGGGGAGTTCGAGCCACTTGGGTGTGGGCTGCTCCAATATCTCGCCTGCGGAGAGTTGGGTGAAAGTTATCTCCACGCTCTCCTGCACAAAGAGCCCACGGCTGAAGGCCACACGCAACAGCAGCGAACGGCTCTCCTCAAGGGTGTTTTTGCCGAAGGACATCACCACGTTGGCGTTACCCTCGCCCTCGGTTTGGCTGAACGAGCACCACCCCTCCACTCCTTCGGGTGCGAGGTACTCCACCTCGATAGTCCAAGCGACCTCGGAGGCGATGGATACAAACTGCTGTGCGGTGGAGTGGCTTACGGTTTCGCCCACATTGAGCACAACCACGTTGGGCACGGTCTGCACGGGAGTGCAAGCCACGCTGAGGAGCACGCTCCACACCATCACCAACATCCTACCGAAGAGTCTATTTTTTGTTGTCATAGTCCTAAAATATTCACGTTTGTGGCCTCACGTTTCCCGTATGGGCCTATTAGGGCGTAAAGTTACGATATTTATTTGAATTACGTGCGCACACGCGCATAAAAAACGCAGATTGCGGGCAACTGCTACGTTGCACTGCGATAAGCGGCTCCTCATTTGCGTAGAAACGTCTAACGTCCAACGTCTAACGTCTATTTTAGGGAATTTAGTGAGTTTAGTGAGTTTAGTGAGTTTCCCCTGCGTTCCCAACACTCCCAACACTCCCAACACTTCCAACACTCCCAACACTCTCTACACTCTCTACACTCCCTAATTTCCCTAACCTCCCTTTCTGCCCTTTCCCAAACAGACGCCCCCGCCCTTCGGGCACCCCCTCTAACTTAGAGGGGGACCTACTCCCTTTCGGCAACAAAAAAACTCCCGGGTATCTTTTTCGATACCCGAGAGTCTCTTCGTGTGTGTCCGCTTGGCGGACAGTACGTGTATGGAAAAACTACCCTACTGTGCAGCGTAGTTGGTCCACATAATGTCCCAAATAGCAGTGCGGTCCTTGTTTTTTGAGCTTGCTGCGGAGGGCGACAAGTTGGTGATAACAATCTGGAACTCGCCGGCAACATTCACATCCTGCGACCAATTGTAGACTTGGTTCTTGGTGTAACCCTCACCGGTTACCTCAATGGTCTTGACGGCTGTGCCATTCTGCATAATCTCAATCTTGAAGTTGGGATTCTTACCCTCGCTGTAGGGGCAACCATACTTGAGAGCCAACTTACCGCAACCACCTGCGATGGCGGGCGAGGTGATGGAACCAACTGCGGTGGTTTTACCATTGATTACAACGCCTCTAACAGCAGCATCGGAACCAATCAAGGGGGTAATTGCATTGTTGGTGTCTTCTGTTGTGCCACCCTTAACAACTTGAGCATTATTTACCTGCCAACCAGCGGTTGAGGTGTAGGCACTATAATTCTTGTTTGCATCCATTGTGCTGAAGTCGTCACGACCTGCCCATTCGCCCTCACCGGGAGTGGGGGTGGGGTCGGGAGTGGGCTCGGGATCGGGAGTGGGGTCGGGCTCGGTGGTGCCGCCACCCTCGCCAGCGTTGAGCGATACAATCTGGCTACCGGTAATCTCTGCTTTCGAACCGTTGTAGAGCTCCAATACGCCGAGAACAACAACGTTGTCACCAACCTTGATCTGGTCAGCGGCGGTGAACTTCTCGTTGTTGAGGTATTTGCCACGGAATACTGTCAAGTGGTTGGTGGTGGTGCCATCAACCGAGATGTAGTAGGTTGCGTTACCATAGGAGGTGTTAACCTCGTCAATCTGCGAGATGATACCCTTGGTGTAAACTGCTGTGGAGGTTGCAGCGCCTTTGGTGATGATGTCCGAAGCGCGGGTTACATCATAGGGCGAAGCCTCTGTACCCTCGCCTGTTCCTGCGAATTCAACGGGAGTCTCGGGCTCGGTGGGAGTCTCGGGCTCGGTGGTGCCACCCTGACCAACGGTAAAGCGGGTGCCGGTCAGACCAGCGTAGTCGCTCTCTTGTGCGAAGACAATCTGCCTATGGGTAACACCCTCTTTGTCAGTATTGGTGGTAGCGATACCTTTGATGGTACCCGAACCCTGTGCAACGGTCTTCTCCAAAGCAGTAGAATACTTGCTGGTAAACACGATGAAAGTGTTGCCATTTGCATCGGTCATATTGATTGAAGTGTGATTCTGGGCAGTGGTAACGGTCCAAGTCTTTGTAAGGTCGGCATCAACTACCTGCACATTCTCCAATGCGATGTACTGGTTCTCGTACTTGTTAGCCAAGAAATCAGCCATAGCAACAGTCTTGGGAGTGATGGTGTTATTCTGCGAGAGAACAGTAACGTTTGCGTTAGGCACGTTGTTAAGTTGTTTTGCACCATTATATTCGCTAACTGCCAAACCGCCAACTTTGATTTCGAGCTCATCGCCAAACTTGTAGGTGTGGTTTGCGGTAAAGCGGAGGCCGATACCTGCGGTTTCGTCCTGAACGTGAGCGTTTTTGTTGGAAGTGAGGTTGTTGAGTACGCTGTTGGAGATAACCTTAACTTTAACGTAGGCGTTGCTTGCAAAGTTACCGGTGGTAGCCAATGCTTCGGCAAGAGTAATGTAGGTTTTCTCGCCGGGGGTAGGCTCGGGCTCGGGAGTAACGGTGCCACTGCCTTCGCCATCGAGAACAACTGCGAGGGTTTTCATACGAATCTGACCGAAGTCTGCGTATGCCTCAAACTTATCGGTGTTACCACTCCACATAACAACCTGTGCGTCCTGCGAAGAGGTTGCGGTGGTGCCATCCGATACAGCCATATCAAAGGTGTAGTGAGTGGTCTTGCCATCATACTCTGCGGGACCAGTACACAAAATCATCACTTTGGTAATCTTCCTGCCATCAAGAGGAGTGATAACCAATGCGGAGTTCTTATACACGCGGAAGTGGTCATCCTTTGCGGCTACAATGGCGGTTGTGGAGTTACGCTGATAGCAAGCAACTTTCAGATTGTTTACGGTAGCAGCATAGCCTGCGCCCAATGTGGCATCGCTCTCGGCAACCCAATTCTGGTTTGCAGCACCAATGTTCCACACAACAGCACCGGAGGGAATTACAACATCCTCAGGTTTGGTGGGCATATCGGGATTAACCTCACCTGCCTTGTGCGAGATGTACTCGGCATTCTTCATCTGGTTGTTGCCGTTGTAGGTGGTGCTATAGCCCTGAACGGTGATGATGTCGCCATTCTTCAGGCCAAGTTTCTCCCAGCATTTCTCGCCATTCTGATAGGTGCCGTAAACTTGCAGACTGCCGGTGTTGTCTTTCAAATAGAAGTTACCATACTGAGTGTTGTAAACACCGGTAACCTCACCGGTCAGCTGATAGAGTTTGCCATCATCAACAGCTGCGATGAACTCTGCAACAGTGGCAATGGTAGCACCATTGGTAGCACCTTGGTTGCCCTCGGCATCGGTCTGCGAAACGGTGATGTTGATGGGCTCGAGGTCGCCACAGGTGATGGTGAGCGAGGTGCTGCGAGCCTCGCCATCGTTGGCTAATGCGGTCACGGTAACCACGGTGCTCTTCTCTGTGTTGTCGGTGTTTGTCATACTGCTGGGGGTAACACCATACCAATCGGCAGTGGTGGTGATGGTCCAACTGCGAGTAGCCTTGATGGTGAAGGTCTGGCTACCGGCCTCGGCGGTGAACGACAGCGAGGTCAGTGCATTACCCTCAGCGTCCACAACCTCGCAATCAGCGTAGGAAGGTGCTACGGGCTCGGGCTGACAGCCTGCCAAAACAAGCATCAGAGGAGCAGCCACAAACAAAAGCAATTTCTTGAAATTCATAATGTTAAATGGTTTTGATGATTTGATTTGTTTATTTGTTGTTTGAATTGTTCTCTTTGTCGTGCGCAAATATACCGTTTTTTTTCTCCTCCGCAAAGATTACACCTAATTTTATAGGGGCGTTTTTTATTTTCCCCTGCGGGTGGTGGGTTTATCCAAACAAATGACTATCTTTGTACTTTCGGGCAGAAGCCGCCCATTGAAAAAGAACAACAACGCAATGTCGATAGTGAAAAAAATATTTGGGCTCATTCCGAGCAGCAAGCGCCGTCAGTTGCCACTGATGTTGCTCACGGCGTTGTGCTCGGCAGTCATCGACCTTGTAGGTATCGCTGCCCTCGTGTCGGTGCTGCTCGTGGTGCTCGATGAGAACTTCCTCGCCAACAACCACCTCTTCGCCCTCGTCTATGACTCCTGTGGCTTCGGCTCCGAGAGGGCATTCATCGTGGCGGTGTGCATCGCCGTGTTGGTAGTCATCGCACTCAAGGGGGTGTGCAGTGTGGCCTTGGGGCAGGTGAGGGGCCGATTTATGATGCGCCTCTTTGCCGACCTCTCGCAGAGGATGTACGACAACTACCTCTCCCGTGGGCTCCTCTTTGTGCGCTCACACCACACCACCACACTCATCAACAACGTGAATGCTATGTGCCACCGTTTTGCCCACGGAGTGGTGAGCCCACTGCTGGGCATACTCACCGAGGCCGTTGTGGTTGTGGTGTTGTTGGTGCTGTTGAGCCTCTTCAACCCTTGGGTGGTGCTGCTGGCGGTGGTGGTGTTTGTGCCCGTGGCGTTGGTCTACTCGCGCATCATCCGCAAGCGTATGGCCGAAAATGGGCGTGAGGAAAACCGCCTGCAAGTGGCCCAAAACAAGACTATGTATGAGGCCCTACGTGGCTATGCCGACATTGAAATTGCAGGCGCAAAGCCTTATATTACAGCACGTTTTGCACGAGGCATTGAGAGCCTGCGACACTATTCCCTGCGTGCTATGCTGATGCGTGCCTCCTCGAGCCACGTCATCGAGTTCTCGCTGGTGTTGGGGGTGGTGGCGGTCATCATCGTGGGCCTGGCTGCGGGGCAGACCGTGGGCTCGCTCAAGGTATTCCTGGGCGTGTTTGCGGTGGCTGCCTACCGCATTGTGCCCTCCATCAGTCGCATTGTGGGGAGTTGGAGCGAGTTCAAGCGTAACCAATTCGTCGTGGAACTGCTGACCACCGAGTTGAGCCACCCCGTGGAGCCCACCTCGCAGACCACCGAGAGGCTCCCCTTTGAGCGTGAGATTAGGCTCGAAGGGGTGGATTTCGCCTACGATAGTGTGCCCGACAATAGCCCCAATGGTGCACCAAACGATAATAACGACGGTGTGCCCAATGACCTCATATTCAACAATTTCTCGCTCGCCATTCGCAAGGGCGAAAAGGTTGGTATTCAGGGCGCTTCGGGCAAGGGTAAAACCACCCTGTTCAACATCCTCGCCGCACTCTTTGTGCCCCACAAGGGTGCCCTTGTGGTGGACGACAAGCCCATCGACACCCCCGAGTTGCGCCGCAAGTGGCAGAACAACATAGCCTACGTGTCGCAAGACCTCTTCATACCCGATGTGAGCATTGCCGAGAACATAGCCTTCGGGGTGGAGTCCGGGCAGATTGACCACGCAAGGCTCCACAAGGCCATCGCCACAGCCCAACTCGGCGACCTCGTGGCAGGGCTGCCCAATGGGGTGGACACCATCACGGGCGAGGCTGGATGTAGGCTCTCGGGTGGTCAGCGACAGCGCATAGGCATTGCACGTGCGCTCTACAAGGAGGCCTCGGTGCTGATGTTTGACGAGGCCACAAGTTCGCTTGACGAGCCCACCGAGAGAGAGATTGTGGATGCTGTGGCAGGGCTCTCCGAGGCCGACAGCAACCTGACCATACTCTTCATCTCCCACAACCCCAAGACCTTGGAGTTTTGCGACAGAGTGATAGAATTGTAAATTGACGGTCGACGGTTGACGGTCGACGGTCGACAAATGATATGAATATGCCAACCAAGCAGATAGCCAACGACCTCTTTTTTGCCTCCGCAGAGGAATTTCTGCGCGAGGGTAGGAGTGTGGAACTCAGGGTTAAGGGGTTCAGTATGAGGCCCTTCCTGCGCAATGGCAGGGATGTGGTGGTGCTCTCACCCGTGGAGGGGGTGGCTCTGCGCAAGGGTATGGTTGTGCTCTTCCGATACCGTGGCCGCCACGTGTTGCACCGAGTGCGCAGGGTGGATAATGAGAGGTTGCTCATTGAGGGCGATGGCAACTACCGCACCATTGAGCACGCCACCACCGAGGACGTTGTGGCTTGGGTGAGCGAAGTGAGGCTTGATGGTGGCCCTCGTGGGTTTGCCTACGGCTCGTGTCGCTGGCGCTGCAGGAGTGCCGTGAGCCTGACAATCAAGGCTTTGCGCACGGTGGCGATAGATGTGAAACGTAAGATAAAAAGATAAAAGCAGAAACAGATGAAACTCAAATCGGATTACAAGGTTCGCAAGATTGCGGGCGAGAGCGTGATTGTACGTATGGGACAGCAGAATGTGAAGATGACAACCATCATCTCCCTCAACCCCACCAGCGAGTGGCTCTGGGAGCAGTTGCAGGGGGTGGAGTTTGACGCCGAGAAGGTTGCCGACCTGCTCACGGGCGAGTATGAGGTGGAGCGTGAGGTTGCCCTCAAAGATGCCGAGGCGTGGATTGCCTCGCTCACCAAAGCCGACCTCGTGAGCGAGTAGCGAAGAAAAAGGGATAATTAACCCACCTTCGGTGGCTTTTAGTTGCTCTCGCTCGGCAAAGTGTGCAAGCACCCTCTGCTCTCGCTTACTCGCAACTTTTTCAATTTTCCATTTTCCATTTTCAATTTTCCATTCGTAGGATGTCTTTTTTTTCCGTAGCAGAACACGTTTTTGAACTCACCAGGGAGAACTCCGACCTTCCCGTGGTGGCAGGACTCAACTTTGGCCCCTTCAGGGCAGAGTACCCAACCGCAAGCCCACTGTTCCGAGTGGTGGTGGACCGCCCCGTGGTGGCCCGCACCGACGAGCCGATGGTGCGCTTCGACTACGACCTTCAGGTGGGCAACTGCACCCTGTGCATCTACCCCGACGAGTATCGACTCACACTCCGTGCCCTAGGCGAGGAGTCCACACTCGTCTGCCCACAAGCACGCTCGTCCTACGCATTCGCTCCGGAGTGCTCCTTCTATGCCGACCTCTGCGTCGAGGGTAAGCGTACCCCGGGCGTGATTTTTGACCACGCAATGGTCTTTGCCTACTCCTTTGCCACGCTCCCCTACGACACCCTGCTTATTCACTCCTCCGTGGTGGTGAAGGATGGACTCGCGGTGATGTGTCTGGGCGAAAGCGGCACCGGCAAGAGTACCCACACCCGACTCTGGCTCGAACACATCGAGGGGGCCGAGAGGCTCAACGACGACGGGCCCGTGGTGAGGGTTATGCCCGATGGGGAGGTGCGTGTGTTCGGCTCGCCCTGGAGTGGCAAGGGATGTGTGTGGAGGCAGGAGAGTTTTCCCCTGGGGGCCTGCCTGCGCCTGCGCCAAGCACCACGCAACGAAATCAAAAGGTTGTCCAAGATTGCAGCCTTTGGTGCGCTACTACCTTCCACTTTGCCCACACTGCAAAAAGAAGAGAGGGCGCTCGACTACATTTGCGATGCCCTCTCGAAGATAGTTGCCACAAAACCTATCTTTATGCTTGACTGCCTGCCCGACGAGGCGGCAGCACGTCTGTCCTACGAAACAATCTTTGCCGCTGCGGGATAGAGGTAGCGGCGGATGGATTTCTTGGGTGTTTTCTCAAACTCGCTCTCACAAAGTTTGATGGTCGATACCCTTTCGTAGGCGGCCACCAACTTGTTGAGTTCCACAAGGTTGTCTGCCATCACCTCTTTCAGTTTGGGAGTATCCCAGCCGTTCTTCTGTGCGAGGTCGTAGTTGGGTACCACCAGGGCGGTGAGTTTGCCACCCTCCTCCTGATAGACGAGCGACTCCATCACGGCCTCGAGGTTGTTGAGTTTGGCCTCAATCTCCTCGGGGTAGATGTTCTGTCCGTTGTTGGAGAGAATCATCGTCTTGCAACGTCCACGTATGAAGCAGTTGGTATCTTTGTCCACCACGCCCATATCGCCGGTGTGGAACCAGCCATCCTCATCAATGGCAGCGGCTGTAGCCTCGGGGTTCTTGTAGTAGCCAACGGTTACGTTCTCGCCCTTTACACAAATCTCACCGGGGATGTTGTAGGGGTCGGCCGAGTCAATCTTCATCTGCATACCGTCTACCAGCTTACCGCACGAGAGCGATTTGTAAACCGTGTGGTGTGCGTAGCAAATGAGGGGTGCGGTCTCGGTCATACCGTAGCCCACGGTGTAGGGCAGTTTAATCTTCTTGAGCAATTTCTCAACATCGCTATTGAGTGCAGCACCACCCATAATCAACTCGGTGAGTGCGCCACCAAAGGCCTCCATCAGCTCGGTGCGTACCTTCTTGTAGACAATCTGGTTGAGCAGCGGAATCTTGACGAGGGTCTTGATGGGCTGCTTCTCGAGGGTGGGCATCACCTTGCCCTTGATAATCTTCTCCACCAACAGGGGCACGGTCAGAAGCAGGTCGGGCTTCACGTCCTTGAGTGCCTTGAGCAGGATGGGGGCTGCGGGCAACTTGCCCAGCAGGGTGATGTGGGAACCGGTGGCCAGGGGGGTGAGCATATCGAATGCGCAACCGAAGGCGTGGGCCAGGGGCAGGATGCCCAACACACGCGAGCCACGATAGTGGAACTTGTACTCAATGGCGAATGCCACGTTGGCGGTAACGTTGTTCACGGTGAGCATCACACCCTTGCTGAGGCCGGTGGTACCGGAGGTGTAGGAGATGATGCACACTTTGTCGTTGGTAACCTCGGGGTAGACGATGTCCTCGGTGGAGAAACCTTTGGGGTAACGCTCCGCAAAGAGGGTGTCGATGTTTTTGTAGAGGTCGGTGATAGTGGTGCCCTCCTTCTCCCAGAGGGGCTCCATAGTCTCGTAGTCCACCACTGCCTCCAGCTGCTCAAACTTGGTGGGGTCCATCTTGGCCCACACGTCGTTGCTCAAAAAGAGGATGCGGGAGTCGGAGTGGTTGATGATGTTGGTTGCATCAATGGGGTTGAAGTCCTGAAGAATGGGGACAATCACTGCTCCGTAGGTGATGGTGGAGGCGTAGGTGCTTACCCACATTGGGGTGTTGCGGCCGATGAGTGCGATTTTGTCGCCGGCCTTGATGCCATATTTCTCAAATACGAGGTGGTTTTTTGCCACGAGGGTTGCCACGTCGAAGTATGAGAGGGTTTGCTTTTTGAAATAGTCGGTAAGTGCGGGGAGTTCGGCATTGGTGCGGAAACTCTCCTGATACATTCTGATAAGGTTGTCCTTAACCATAACTAAATACCTGTATTATCTAAATATATGTATTATGTGTGTGTTCTTGTTGTTGCCACAATGGCGTTATCAGCCGCGAATTTAGGGCCAAAGAGCCAAAGTGGGATGCAAAATCGCTAAATTGCTCCGCTACTCAACAACCCAAAAAAGATGCCACCCTACAAATAAAAAGCCCCAAAGTTCAATGCTTTGGGGCTTTTTGTGTCGGTCTATTTATCGTCTGTGCTACGATACCCAACGGCAAATATGGGTGTTCCCACACTTGTTGGCCACGTGTGCTACCTGCGCACGATGGCGGCGAAACCTCCACCGCTACTCATTGCCACCTTGAGCGTGTCGCCACCTCGGAGGGTGCGCTGTTCGGTGCGGTAGTCGGTGCCGGTGAGGTCGCTATTGGGGCCATCGAGAAACATCTCGGCCTGCCACTCGCCCTCGCCCAGGAAGTCCAGCGGTATCTCCACCTCGCGGCTCTCCCACGAGGTAAGACCACCAATGTACCACACATCGCCCTTGCGACGGGCCGTGACGATGTATTCGCCAACCTTGCCACACACCACCTCCGTGTGGTCAAACACCGAGGGTATGGCTGCTATGAAACGTGTGCTCTCCGCCTCGGCCTCATAGAGCGAGGGGGAGTCGCAGAGCATCACCAGCGGCGAGTCGAACACCACGTAGGTGCCCACCTGGTGGGCCCTTGTGCCCTGGCTCATCGGGCGGTGGCGCACGGGGCGGAAGTCCTCCTTGGAGGCATTTATCATCGCTCCCTGGGTGTAGTCCATTGGGCCTGCGGCCATACGGACAAAGGGAATGGTTACGTCGTTCAGGGGCATATCCACTCTGCTACCATCGGTCCATTTGAGTTGCTCCAGGCCGTAGACACCCTCGTAGTTGAGTACGTTGGGCCAGGTGCGGCTCAGGCCTGTGGGTTTGTACATTCCGTGGTAGTCCACCACCAACTTGTGGCGGGCACACACCTCCGCAATACGGTAGATGTCCCTCACGGTGGTCTGGTCTTGTGCATCGAAGTAGTCCACCTTGAAGCCCTTGACACCGAGGGCGGCATAGTGGGGGCACACCACCTCGGCTTGCTCCACCAGCAGGTTGCCTACGGCCCACAGCAATACACCCACGCCCTTCTGTTCGGCGTGGCGGCAGATGGCCTCAATGTCAAAACCCTCAATGGGGGCCATTAGGTCGAAGCCCTCGTTCCAGCCCGCATCGATGAGGATGTACTCCAGCCCATAGCGGGCGGCAAAGTCTATGTGGTGGAGGTAGGTCTCGGTGTTGATACCCACCCTGAAGTCCACGCCCGTGAGGCGGTTGCCACTCCACCACTCCCAGGCCGAGCGACCGGGCCTAATCCAGCTCGTGTCCTCAATGCGTGAGGGGGCTCCGAGGCGGTAGACCATATCGTTGGTGGGCAGGTCCCTATCCTGCTCGGCCCACGCTACAATGCGCCAGGGGAAGGTGCGGGAGCCGCTCGTGAGGGCAATCTTATCGGTGTGGTGACCATTGGGGCGTTTGGCTCCGGTGTTGTTCTTGCGGAAGTCGGTGGGCAGCGGAGTGCCAAAGCCCTTCAGGCCGAGCCCACCCTCCACTGCGCTCACAAACAAGCCCGGGTACTCCTCCACGTCGGCCTCCATAAGCAGCAACTTGCCCTGCTCGCCAACGTCCACCAACACCGGCAGGAAGGCCAAGGCGGTGTGTTCGCTCGCCTTGGAAACGGGCTCCCAAGTGTATTGGCTCTCAAACGAGCTCTCATACTTGTCGCCCCTCGGACGGCAGTAGGGGATGACCAGAGGCCAATCTTCGCTCATACGCCACTCCACCACCTCCTCGGCTATGGTGATTTGCTCCTCCTTGAGGCTGGTGGTAAAGCGGTAGGCTACGCCATCATCATAGGCTCGGAACTCCACGCTCCAGCCGCCCCTCATTTGCAGGGTGAGGTAGTGGTAGTGGTCGTTCACCTGCGGGTTGCGGTGGAATGGGGAGGCAATCTGCTCGCACACCTCGCCCCTGGATGCCCTGCGCACCTTGGCCTCGGGACCAAAGGTGCGACCATCGCCCAGGCGCAGCGCAATGGTTGAGGGGGCAACAACCTCCACTCCGTCCACCGCCAGGCGGTAGGTGGTTTGGGCGGCAACGTCCACGGTGAGGGTGAGCCTCTTGGAGGGACTTTGCAGTGTGTATTCCTTGGCCGCTGCGGGTGTGGCAAGGGTGGCTGTGAGGAGCCACAAGGCCCCACAGATGGCAAATAATCTCTTCATACCTATTTATCTATTAAGGGTTGGTCGTCGTGCAGGTGTGTGGGTGGGCCCGCAGGCAACTCCTGCGCCCCCCTCACGTTGTCTACTGCTTGGGGAACTTGCGGGGCCTTACCATATTCTCGGGGCGGAGCAGGTTGTCCAACTCCTCACGGCTCATCAGCCCACGCTCCAACACGAGGTCGTAGATGCCCTTGCCCGTCTGGAGGGCCTCCTTCGCAAGCGAGGTGGAGGTTTCGTAGCCGAGGTAGGGGTTGAGTGCGGTAACAAGGCCAATGCTGTTGTAGACCATCCTGCGGCACACCTCCACGTTGGCAGTGATGCCCTCCACGCAACGCACCCTGAGGGTATCCATTGCGTTGATGAGCATATCCACCGTTTCAAACATAGAGTGTACGATGATGGGTTCCATCACGTTGAGTTCCAACTGTGCAGCCTCGCTCGCAAAGGTTACCGTGAGGTCGTTGCCGATGACCTTGAAAGCAACCTGATTTACCACCTCCGGAATCACAGGATTGACCTTGCCGGGCATAATCGACGAGCCGGGCTGCATCGGAGGAAGGTTAATCTCGTTCAGACCACACCTCGGGCCACTCGACATCAGCCTGAGGTCGTTGCAAATCTTCGACAACTTCACCGCCAGGCGTTTCATTGCCGAGGAGTTCATCACAAAGGCACCGGTGTCGTTGGTGGCCTCAATCATATTGGGCGACACCACCATAGGCAGGCCTGTAACTTCACACAGATATTTGCAGCACAAGACGGGGTAGTCGGGGTCGGAGTTGATACCCGTACCGATGGCTGTGGCACCCATATTCTGCTCATAAAGCAGCACCTTGTTCTCATCCAGTCGCTCCACCTCCTCGGTGAGGGTGGCAGCATAGGCGGCAAACTCCTGCCCCAAGGTTACCGGCACTGCATCCTGCAACTGGGTACGGCCCATCTTGATAACATCCTTGAACTCTTCGCCCTTGGCCTCAAAGGCGGCAATCAGTGCACGCAGCGACTGCTCCAACTTGTTGATACTCCTCACCGTGGCAATCTTCACCGAGGTGGGGTAGGCATCGTTGGTCGATTGGGAGAGGTTTACGTGGTTGTTGGGGTGGCAATATTTGTACTCACCCTTGTTGTGGCCCAGCAGTTCGAGCGCACGGTTGGCGATAACCTCATTGGCGTTCATATTGGTGGAGGTACCTGCGCCACCCTGCACCATATCCACCACAAAGTGGCTGTCCAACTTGCCCTCGGCCACCTCCTTGCAGGCAGCGATGATAGCTTCGGCAACCTCCTTGTCCATAAGTCCGAGGTCACGGTTGGCCATTGCGGCGGCGGCCTTAACCTCGGCCAGAGCCTTGATGAACTCGGGATACATACAGAGTTTCACACGTGAGATGTGGAAGTTCTCCACCGCACGCATAGTCTGCACTCCGAAATAGTATTCTACGGGAATCTCCTTGTCGCCCAGCAAGTCGTGCTCGCTGCGAGTTGCACCCGAAAGGGCGCACTTGGTAATGTCGTTCATAACGTGATATTATAGTAGTGTGGTTGTTTGTTATGGTCTTTGTCTGTACCCTACTTGGGTGCCCTGCGGTAGAGGTAGGCCGCAATGATGGCAAAGATGAGGTTCGGTAGCCACACCAAGAGGGTCGAAAACCACCCCTGGCTACCCTTGGCAATCTCCTCAAAGACTCGGCCCAACATAATGTAGGTGAAGCACAAAATCACTCCAATGCCGATGTTTACGCCCGTGCCGCTACGCATCTTGCGGGCCGAAAGCGACACACCAATCACCGTGAGGATAAAGACCGAGGCGGGGTAGGAGTAACGCCTATGTCGCTCCACCTCAAAGATACCAATCATATCCGAGCCCTTGGCTTTTTGCTGGGTGATGAACTCGTTGAGCTCGCCAATCTTCATCGTGGTGATGAGGTTCTCCACCTTGCCGAGCTCCTGCTTGGAGAGGTTGATGAGGGTGTCGAGCTTCTCGTGTCGTTCGAAGATGTCGTCCTCGCCCACAAACGTGTGGGTAACATATTTGGGTGCGGTCCAGTGGCCGTTCTTCTCGTTGTAGGTGATGTCGGCAGCCTCCAGCGATTCCACAATGCGGCTCCCCTCAAATCGCTCGATGCTCATAAAGGAGGCTCTGTTGCTACTGCCGTTGAAGTTGCGCACATAGACAAACGTGCCAGGCTCAATCTGGCGGTAGATGTTGGGCTCAAACTGCTGGCGGCGGTTCTTGCGCAGGTACTGACTCTCAAACTCCACCCTCTTCTCGTTGGCCACGGGGATGACCTCCAGGTTGAGGTAGAGCGACACGCCCGAGATGACCATCGCCGAGATGAAATAGGGCCACAGCAGGCGACGGAAACTCACACCGGCCGACTGTATGGCCGTAATCTCGGTGCGCCCCGCCATCTGGGAGGTGAAGTAGATTACCGCAATGAAGGTAAACAGTCCGCAGAAGAGGTTGATGAAGTAGGGTACAAAATTGAGGTAGTAGCCCATAATGATGCGCTCCAGCGGGGCCTTCATCTCGATGAAGTCGTCAATCTTCTCCACAGCATCAAAGACCACCACGATGATGATAATCAGCGCAATGGCGAAGAAGAATGTGCCGAGGAATTTGCGTGTGATGTAGCCATCAATCAGGCGAAAACCCGGCCACACTCTTTTGCGGCGTTTTATGTTTGTCGTTTCGTTGCCCATAATTGAACTACAAATGTACGTCTGAATTTTGAATTTTCAAAACAGCTCGAGTTGTCCTGCGGTGTGGTTGAAGGTTTGACGGTGGTGGGGTGTGAGTCCGTGGGCTGCAATCGCCAAGCGGTGGGCGCGGGTGGGGTAGCCCTTGTTTTTGTTCCACTCATAGGCGGGGTACTCCGCGTGCAGGGCCTCCATACGCTCGTCCCTGTAGGTCTTGGCCAGCACCGAGGCCGCTGCAATGTTGGCAAACCTGCCATCGCCCTTTATCTCACAGCGGAACGGTATGTCCAGTCGAGGATAGAAACGGTTGCCGTCAATCAGCAGGTGCTCGGGGCGCACGCTCAACTTTTCCACAGCCCTCTGCATAGCCTCAAACGATGCGTGCAAGATGTTGATGCGGTCAATCTCCTCCGCACTCACCTCCGCCACGGCCCACGCCACTGCGTTGGCCTCAATGTGGGCCCGCACCTCAAGACGTTGCTTGTGGGTCATCTGCTTGGAGTCGTTCAGCAGAGGATGAAAATAGTCGGCAGGCAGTATCACCGCCGCCGCAAACACCGGACCGGCAAGGCAACCTCGCCCCGCCTCATCACATCCGGCCTCAATGAGTTCTTTGGAAAAGGAGTTTTCAAGCATAATGCACAAAAATACAAATTCTTGTTGGAAATACCTCCACAAAAAGTGTATCTTTGTGGAAACTTACCCCACAAACCATAGTAAACGCCCACTATGCAACAACGTAAACCGGACATAGTCAAGCAGCCCATACCGCTCATCCTCGGCACCTTTGCCGCGGTGGTCGCACTGCTGGTGGCACGCGCTGTGAGGACTACGCTGCCCTGCGAGGCCGAGGTGGCCGGTGTGCTCTCTGTGGTGGGAGTGTGGTTCGATGGGCTCTTCTCGCCACTGTGGAGCGTGATCTTTACGGTGGTTGCGACCGTAGCCTCGGCGGTGGTGCTCACACGCATCATCTCGCGTTATTCTATCTCTGTAATCCGTTCTTTTATCCCCCTGGTGCTCTTCAGTCTGCTTGTGTGTGGCGTGAGTTTCCCCGTGGGCTCCCCCTCGCTGTGGCTCGCCATATTCCTGCTGGCCCACTCGGCCGAACTGATGGTGGGTAGTTTCAAGCGTAAGACTATGTTTGACGACGTGATGTGCGCGTCGTTCTACGCAGGCCTGGCCGCACTGCTTGTGCCCGACTTCGTGTGGGCCTCGCTACTGATTGTCTACCAATGGTCGCTCTATCGCCGTAGCGCAAGGGAGTGTGTGGCGGGTGGCGTGATGTGGCTACTGCCGATTGTGCCCGCTGAGTTTGTGAGTTGGGTTGTAGGTGGCAAGGTCGGCCTTGTCGTGGAGGATTGGGCTGCGGGCCTTTCGCTGCCCGGCGTCTCCTCGGTGAACGACGTGGTGCAGCAGTGTGGCGGAGTCTTTGGCGGAGTGCTTGTGGGCGCGTGCCTGCTGTTGGGTGTGGTCTGCCTTGTGGCTTTTGTGGCCGCCTATGGGGCGATGCGCATCAGGGCTCGCAAAATACACCTCTACTTTAGTGCTCTCTTCTTGGTGGGTGTGGCAATGTTGCTGCTGGGCTTCCCTGTGGTGGTGGCGT
>JAFVSY010000026.1 GCA_017503465.1 Tidjanibacter sp.
ATTCCCGGTGGCACCACAGAGAAAGAAACGCTAATGACTTAGAATCAAGTTATTAGCGTTTTTCTTTTGCCTTGGACCCAATTTTGGCAAACTTTTTATCCACTTCTAACGCAAATAGTGGCATCGCACAGCCTCGGTGGCTATATATCACTGCCCTGCTGATTGCCCTCGCCGTTACGGTCGGCCTTGTAACCCTCCGCTCGTGGCGTGCCGCAACCGAGAATCCTACCGATGTGGTGAAGAGTAACTAAAATGGCGGCTGCTCTGTGTATTAAGCAGTCGCCATTGATTATGTATTATCTCAAATCCCACTTTGGGTGGGCAGGGTCGGGGGCGGTGAGGGCCTCGGAGAGAGATAGTCCCAAGGCCCTTGCCACACCCTCGCCGTAGGTGGGGTCGGCACGGTGGCAGTTGCGGATGTGTCGCTGTTTGATGAATACCTCCGCATCGCCCATAGCGCGGGCTGTATTCTCACAAGTTGCTCGTTGGTCTTCGGCCGACATCAGTCGCCACAGTTTGCCCGGCTGCGTGTAGTAGTCGCTATCCAGTTCTCGTTCATCGTAGTTGTAGACCTCGCCCACAACGGCCAAAGGTGGCTCCTTCAGCGTGGGTTGGTCTTGCCACTCGCCATAGCTATTCGGCTCATAGGAAATCGTGCGCCCTGCGTTATCGTCTGTACGCATCTGCCCATCGCGGTGGTAGGAGTGATATGGGCAGCGAGGTTTGTTGATGGGTATCAAATGGTGGTTTACACCCAAGCGGTAGCGTTGTGCATCACCATAGGAGAACAATCGCCCCTGCAACATTTTATCGGGCGAAAAGCCTATGCCGTTGATGATGTTCATTGGATTGAAAGCAGCCTGCTCGGTCTCGGCAAAGAAGTTCTCGGGGTTGCGGTTAAGTTCCAGAACACCAACGTCACGCAGCGGAAAATCGCCGTGGTACCACACTTTTGTAAGGTCGAATGGGTTGATATGATACGCTTTCGCTTGCTCCTCGGTCATAAGTTGCACCTGCATCAGCCAACGTGGGTAGTCGCCACGCTCAATGGCCTCAAAGAGGTCGCGCTGGTGCGACTCTCGGTCCTTGGCAATCACAGCCTCGGCCTCCGCATCTGTCAAGTTCCTGATACCCTGCAAGGTGCGCAGATGAAACTTTACCCACGTGCGGCGATTGTCGGCATTGATAAAACTATAGGTGTGGCTGCCAAAGCCGTGCATATGGCGGAACGAGAGTGGTATACCGCGCGGCGACATCGTGATTGTAACCTGATGCAGTGCCTCGGGCAGAAGAGTCCAGAAATCCCAATTGCTGTTTGCCGAGCGCATACCGGTGCGAGGGTCGCGCTTGATGGCGTGGTTGAGGTCGGGGAACTTCAGCGGGTCACGCAGGAAAAATACGGGTGTATTGTTGCCCACAAGGTCCCAATTGCCCGTATCGGTGTAGAACTTCATCGCAAAGCCACGAATATCTCGCTCGGCATCGGCAGCACCACGCTCGCCCGCAACGGTCGAGAAGCGGACAAAGCAGTCGGTCTTTTTGCCCACCTCGGCAAAAATGGAGGCACGAGTGTAGGCAGTGATGTCGTGCGTGACGGTAAAAGTACCGTAGGCTCCTGAGCCTTTTGCGTGCATACGCCGCTCGGGGATAACCTCGCGGTCGAAGTGAGCTAACTTTTCGGTAAACCACGGGTCCTGCAAGGTTACGGGGCCACGCACCCCCGCGGTCTGAATGTTCTGATTGTCGGCAATGGGGCGACCATTCTCGGCTGTCAAAGGCTTTTTGTCGTTCTGTTTCATAGTGGAGAATTGAGAATTATAAGTATCTATCATTATATCTCCAAAATTGTGCCACACCATTGCGGTTTTATGGTTGTGAGTCATCCCTCCCAGGTTTTTAATATGGTATTATTCTATAATTGTTCTATCCTCTCCCCCCAAAATATAAAAACCTGCCTAACAAAAAAGTTGTTAGACAGGCTCTCGTTGTTGGGCTCCCTATGGAGCATCGTTTTGTTGACTCTGTGTGCGTGTGAGGGCGATTTACCTTCTTCTTCGCACGTTCTTCGGGCAAATTTTGGATACTTTCACCAAAG
>JAFVSY010000027.1 GCA_017503465.1 Tidjanibacter sp.
CACCCCCTCTAACTCAGAGGGGGACGTGCACGGGGCCACCACACAAAAAAGATGGGGCAACCCGCGAAAGGTTACCCCACCAAAAGAAATAATTCTGTGTGTGAATTATTCTATCGAACCTGATGATTAGTTCTTTTTGAGTTTGAATTTACCAACCTCACCGTTAACAGTGAACGAGAGGGTGTAGTTACCAGCCTCGGTTACTTTGAGGTTGCCAGCGTTGTAGATAGCGTCGAACTCGCTGCCATCAACGGGAAGATTCGAGTTGTCGGTTACACCGTAGCTGTCGGTCCAAGCGCCATCGGCACGTACTTTGAACTGTGCATCAGCAGGAGCATCGAAGGTAGCAACTGCCCAACCGTCGGCAACGGTCATTGGGAGGAGGGTAGCACCCCAGTCGTTGAAAGAACCAGCGACATCCCAAGTGTGGTCTGCCAATGCGATGGAAGGAGCGGGTTTCTCAGGCTCTGGCTCGGGAGCTACGGCATCCACACCGTCAACCTTTGCCAACCATTGGCCAGAAGCGTCGTCTTTCTCGGTGAGAACAACATAGTTACCCTCTGCTTTAACGGTCAGTTTGAGGTCAATGGTCTGCTCGCCACCATCAACATACTGGTTTACGATGAAACCGATGGTCTGGCCAACAAGCTCCTTGGGAGCATCCCAAATGTAGTACAACTTACCTTCAATAGTCTCAGTCGTAGTGAGAGCCGCGCCGGGCCACTTGCCACCGGTGAAGTTCTGAGCCTCTGCCTCCTCGGTAGCCTCGGTCCAAGCCCATACGCCAACGGTTGTCCAACCGGTTGCAGTGACGTCGCAGTAAACTTTAGTAAACTCCTGAGTGATGAAGCCACCACCACCATTGTCCTCGTTTGCAGGACCGCAAGCTACCATCGAAAGGGCAGCAATCGAAAGTGCAAGAAATTTAACGAATTTCATAATGCTTAATGTTTTAAAAAGTTAATAAAAGTAGGTTTATAAATGTTGTCTGTTAATATCCCTCGGGGTTTTTCAATTCGGGGTTGGCAAGAATCTGCGACGAAGGAATTGCATAGAGTTTCTTGTAGTCCTCAAATGCTTTACCTGTTTGTGCATCGCCACCCTTGAAGGGCCACACGTAGTCAGCCGAAGTGAAGCAGTTGTAGCGGATGAGGTCGGTACGGCGGTGTCCCTCCCAATACAACTCGCGAGCACGCTCCTCACGGAACAGCTTCATAGCCTCGTCGCTCCAAGCAGTGGGAACAGTGATAGGAGCCATACCCGTACGCACTGCCAACTCGTTCATCTTGGGCTGTGCAGTAGCACCCTCGCCCAAGCGCGAGCAAGCCTCGGCATAGATGAGGTAAATCTCACCCAAGCGAATCAGAGGATAGTCGATGTCGGTTGACCTGTCAGCATTCTTATCTGAACGCAGCCAATATTCCGCACCTGTCTCGTTGGAGCGGACGTTGTTGAACTTCCAGCAACCATAACCCTGCGCAAAGGAGTTCAGGAGTACATCGAAAGTACCCTTCTCACGACGGGCAGTAATGAACGCATAAGCACCACGCTTGTCGGCAATTGTGCAGGTGCCGTCCTCGCCCCAAGTTACATTGGTGGGAGCGAAGTGGGTGTTCACAAAGTGCTCGTGAACGTGGAGGCCCAACCAACCGTTACCGACACCAATGCGCGAACTAAGAGTGCCGTCACTAAGTTCCTCGGTGAGTTCGTTGGTGTTGATAGCTCCGCAGGTGAGGAATGTTGCGCCACCCCAAGATTGGGCATAGTTCCAATCGTAGGGTGCGTAGAACAAGAATTCGTTATAGGCATTTTCGTTCTCGCCATTGTCGCCACGGAACAGGTGCTCATAGTTGCTGCAAAGCGAGTAGCCCAAGCCGAAAATCTTCTCGCACACAGCCTTACACTCCGACCAAGCGGGAGTGCCGGTATAGACCTCGGCGTTGAGATATACGCGAGCCAACAAGCCAAGAACCGAACCCTTGTCGGCACGAGGACGATTGCTCCTTGCCTCGGGCATAACCGAACCATCAGCAGCAAGTGCTGTCAGCTCATCAACGATAAATTTGTAAACCTCTGCACGGGGTTTC
The DNA here is from genome assembly GCA_017503465.1 of Tidjanibacter sp. Lineage (GTDB taxonomy): Bacteria > Bacteroidota > Bacteroidia > Bacteroidales > Rikenellaceae > Tidjanibacter. The sequence continues at coordinate 2,088 of JAFVSY010000027.1, forward strand.
TGTTTGGGAGCCTCGGCACCGAAAGGCGAATCCTCGGTGGTGAAAGGAACATCACCAAAGACATCCATAGCCATCCAATAGAAATATGCACGCAGGTAGCGAGCCTCGGCGCGGAAGCCCTCTATCTCGGCTGCAAGCTCTGCACTCACACCGCGGTCTGCAAGTTTGGCGGGAGCGGTCTGGCGAAGATACTCATTGACAAAGGTGATGCCTTGGAGGGTGCGAACAAAAACGGCATAAACCATATCGTTCTCACTATCGTCCCAAATGTTGTTGTTGATGGCATTACACCAAGCATCGGGCCAAGCAACTTTCACCTCGTCAGTGGAAGCCTCCTGGCAGCTCCAGAACGAACGAATAAGCTCCGATGCACCCGCATCACTTACCGCCAAGTCGGTGATGTCGTTTGTAACAAAGTTAAAATAGAGTCGCGCAAGGCCCTGAACATAGGGCTCTTTCTCACTTCCATAGACGGTCTCCGAGGTTACATCCCACTCGTTCAAGGGCAAAGTCTCGAGGTCCGAAATACAGGAAGTCAGAGTCAGAAGCGCACCTGCAATTACAACAATAATATGTTTTGTTTTCATCGATATTGCGTTTTAAGTTGTTTAGAAATTAAGGTTAAGACGCAGTGAGAAGATGCGAGGACGAGGCCAAATGGTACCATCGATACCGGCAACACCACTCACCTCGGGGTCTACACCGCTATACTTGGTGAGGACAAAGACGTTCTGAACACCGGCAGCCACACGACATTTAATGTCGGAGCGACCCAGTTTATCGAAGGTGTAACCAATGTTGATGTCGTCCAAACGGAAGAACGATGCATCCTCGATATAGAGGTCCGAACGGTCTTGTTTCTCGCTTGTAGGTTTGGTCCAACCGGTGCGAAGAACGGTGGTGGCAAAGTTGCCCAAACCACCACGAGCATCAATAGTGGTAGCTGCGTGGCAAGCATAGAAGCTGTTGAATACATAGTTGCCAACCGAGCCGTGGCCGTTGAAGCCGAAGTCCCAATTCTTGTAGGAGTATTTGAGGTTTACACCAAAGAAGAAATCGGGTGCGGGGCTCTTGCCGGTATTGTAACGGTCACCCTCGTCAATCTTACCGTTGCCATTGAGGTCATAGAAACCATCTTGAACGGGTTTGCCATCGGCGTAACCCTGTTTGTAGGCGTAGAAGGTGTAGGGAGCCGAGCCAACTGTGTGCATTTGGAGATCCTGACCACCGGTACCCGTACCGGGCGAGTTCATAAAGATTGCATAGTCGGGGTCGTCGGTTTTGTTGAGTTTGGTGAAATAGGTATCTTGGAAAGTACCGTTGAAACCGATTCGCAAGCTCTGGGTGGCAGTGCGGATGGGGTTGTAGTTGAGCGAGAACTCAACACCCTCGTTACGCATCGAACCAACGTTGGTCAAGAGGTTGGTACCGAAGTTGGAGCCCATAGGCACGGTAACCCAGTTGAGAAGGTCTTTGGTGTCGCGACGATACACATCAACACTACCCTCGAAAAGACCATCCCACATACCGAAGTCAACACCGGCATTGTAGGTTGTGGTGCTCTCCCAGCGGATGTTGGGATCGTAGGCCGAAGGAGAGAGCATATACGAGTAGATGGGGTTGCCATTCTCGTAGCCCATAATTACTTGGTGCGACTTGTCGTTCTCGGAGAGGCTGTAACGTGCAAGATATTTGTAGTTACCAATCTCCTGCTGACCTGTAACACCATAGCCCAAACGAACTTTCAGAGTCGAGAACAACTCCTGGTCCTGCATAAACTCCTCGTTGAGGGTGTTCCAAGCAAATGCTGCCGAGGGGAAGAAGCCCCAACGGTTGTCCTTTGCAAACTTCGAAGAACCATCGGCACGGAGAGTAACGGTGAGCAAGTAGCGCGAAGCATACGAGTAGTTCAAACGACCGTAGAACGACACGAGGTAGCTCTCCTCGCGGCCCCAAACACCGGTACTCTTCTCATACTGCTCGTGGGTCTCGTTGTAGTAGGTAACGCTGCGATCTGCGCTGTAGAAGTGCTGCCACGAGTAACCAACCATTGCGTCGATGTTGTGGTCGCCCTCGCTCTTGTTGTAGTTGGTGTAGAAGTCGAGCACCTTGTTCTGACGCTGCCAGATTTTCTTGGTATACTTACCAAAGCCCTTTGCGTCCGAATCCCTATAAGCCTGGATAGAACCAATCTTAACACCGTCGTGCTCCTGAGTCTTCGACCAGTCGCCACCAAGGTTCAGATTGAAGCTCAGGGCCTCCATACCGTGAACTTTGTAGTTGAAGGTGATGTTACCCAAACCACGATAGGTGTTTGAATATTTATCCACATCATAGAGCATCGAGAGGGGGTTGAGACCTGCAAGACCATTGGAGGCAAACAGCTCGCCACGACCCTCACCAACGTTGTAGAAACCATTTGTGGTGGTGTAGTCGATGGAGCCGTCCTCGTTGTACCAATAGGGGTCAACGGTGGGGTTGAAGAAGGCTGCTGCGCCTACTGCGCCACCATCGGCATAGGTCTGGTCGGTGTAAACACCTTTGACGTTAATCGACACGGTAAGGTGCTCGTCCAGGTATTTGGGCGAGAGGTTAACATCGACGGTTGCACGGTCGAAGGCCGAAGTCTGCAACGTACCCTGCTGGTTGGTGTAACCCACCGATGCACGATAGGGAAGCTCGTCGTAAACCTTGCTGTTCTTGCTGTTACCATAGATGCTAACGTTGTGGTCGTGCGAAAGAGCGGGACGGAAAATAAGGCTCTGCCAATCGGTATTTGCAGTGCCAATGAATTTGTCTGCCTCCTTGCGAGCATTCGAACCCTCGGGGAAGTTGGTGTTGATGTGCTCACGGAACTGCTCGGGAGTCATAACCTGCATAGTGCTCGAATTGGTCGAAACGCTGAACGAACCGTTGTACGAAACGCTGGGTTTGCTACCCGAACCCTTCTTGGTGGTGATGATAATTACACCATTCGAAGCACGCGAACCGTAGATGGCGGCTGCCGAAGCATCCTTCAACACGGTGAACGACTCAATGTCGTTGGGGTTAACCAGCGACAAGGGGTTGGCCATACCCGAACCAGCATCACTTGCAATAGGCACTCCGTCGATAACAATCAGAGGATCGTTCGAAGCATTCAACGATGCAGCACCACGGATACGAATAGTGGAACCCGAGTTGGGACCACCATCGCCGGGGATAATCTGCAAACCGGGGACTTTACCCTGCATCATATCCTGGGTGGATACGATTGCACCGCGGTTGATATCCTCCGCTTTGATTGCCACTACCGAACCGGTAAGGTCGTCTTTCTTGGCTACACCGTAACCAATCATCACAATCTCCTCAATCTGCTCTGCGCTTTCGCTCATCACAAAATTGATTTTGGTGCGACCGGCCACAGACTCTTGTACCTCCGTGTAACCCATACACTCCACGAGCAAGGTTGCATCGGCGGCCACTTTAATAGTGTAGGCACCATCAACGCCGGTAACTGTTCCGAGGCCACTCTTGACGTCCATTACGGTTGCGCCAATAATAACCTCGCCTTTAGCGTCCTTGACTACACCAGACACCAAAATGGTCTGTGCCGAAGCGGCCAGACTCACGAGTGTCAGCGCAAATGTCAAAAGGAGGCTCCTAAAAACTTGTAGAAGTTTCAACATAAGCCGTTAAAGTATAAAATAATTTAAGTTAATGTTTTACAGGTTGTACATCCCAATATGGGCGTCCAACAAAAATATATATTTATAAATAAGGTAGCAACATTTGTGGACAACTTGCGGGTTTGGGCTGACGAACCGCCTGTTTTATCGGACGGACGGTTCGTCTTTTTATCCCTTTTTACCCCCTGTCGTATCCCTTTTTACCCTCGTTACACTATCGGCCCGAGGCCTTCACCATAGCCTTAATGGACTCATTCAGCCCGTTTTCGGCCAACAGAGTCTCCAGCGGCAGGTGCATCCTGTAGCGCCAATAGTGATTGGGAATGGCAGGAATGTTGATACGCTCGCTATCCACATCGGCCTTGCGCAACCTCTCGTCCATTGCGAGCCAATCCTGCAAGGGCAGGATGGTCAGCACTGCGGGCGAGCAGAGGTGGTTGTTCACAATGGTGCGACACAACTCTCCGCCCAACTCTTCGGGTGCGGGGCCCTGCTTCCAGAGAATATCGTTGTAGTACTTCTGCGACACCGCCCTATCCTCGCGCCACCAACCACGAATGGTGCTGGTGTCGTGCGAGCCGGTGGTGCACACGCAAGCGTAGGGATAGCGGTTGGTGTAGCCAAACTCGATGGTGGGGTCCTTAGGCATCCTCTGTACCTCCAACGAGAGAATACCGAGGTTTTGCATCACGGGGCCAACACAGTCGGGCACCATACCGAGGTCCTCGCCGCAGCACATCATATTTGTTGCCTCCACCAGTGCGGGCAGTTTCTCCATAGCCAATGCGCCCCAGAAGTCGTTGTGGCGACGGTAGAAGAAGTCGTTATAGAGGTCGTTGAACCTCTCCTTCTCCCAATCGGACAGCCACTCATAACTCTTGGTCAGCTGGGCCGAAATGCGGGGGTGGAAGTAGCCGGGCTTGCGGGGGTCCTCCACAAACAGCACCTCGCCGGTGAGTCCATAGAGTGCCCTCATAGCCTTCTCGTTCACGCCCTCCAGAGCCTCGCGAATCTTACGCTGGGTGTCGTAGGCGGGCTTGAGTGCATAGTATCCGTTGTCTTTGTAGTCGAGATAGGGGGTCCAATCCTCATCGCCAAAGAACTCGCCCAGGTAGTTGTGGTGAATCTGTGGCAGCAGGTAGCGGTCCCTGTTCATAGGCATACCCCTCTGTGCCAACTCCTCATAGCTGAAGGGCATTGCGGGGTTGAAATAGCCGAGCAGGCCCACTACCGAGTCCATAGGAATCTCCCAGATGCGGAAGAAGCCGAGGATGTGGTCGATGCGGTAGAGGTCGAAGTAGTCGGCCATCTTCTCAAAGCGGCGTTTCCACCACGCATAGCCATCTTTGGCCATCTCCTCCCAATTGTAGGTGGGGAAGCCCCAATTCTGACCATCGGCCGAGAAATCATCGGGCGGAGCACCTGCCTGGCAGTTCATATTGAAGAGTCTTGCATCGCTCCAAGCCTCCACCGAGTCGCGCGAGATGCCGATTGGAATGTCGCCCTTGAGCACCACTCCGAGCGAGCGGCAATAGGCCACGCTCTCTTTGAGCTGACGGTCGAGGTGGTACTGCAACCAATAGTAGAGAGCCACCTTGCCGTAGTCCTCAAAGTTCTCGCTGGTGAGTTTCTCCACCAACTTCTTGGAGTACTTCTTCTCGCTGCGGCCCCACTTCTCAAAGTAGGCGGTCTGATACTTATCCCTCAGGTAGCAGAACGAAGCATAGTTCTTGAGCCAATCTTTGTTGGCCTCAAAGAAGGCTGCAAAGGCCTTGGTCTTGAGGGTGCGCTTGCCACTGCGGGCATACTCCTTGCGGATGAAGTCCCACTTGAGGGCACACACGGCATCGTAGTCCACAGCCTCCAGAGCATTGAGCCTCTCAATCTCCTCGCCCTTTGCGCCCAACTCCACGATGGAGAGGTACATTGGGTTGAGTGCGAAGATGGAGATGGAGCTGTAGGGGTAGGAGTCCTTCCAAGTGCGGGTCATTGTGGTGTCGTTGATGGGGAGAATCTGGATGATTTTCTGGCCCGTAGCCGCAGCCCACTCTCCCATCTTCTTCAGGTCCACAAAGTCGCCAATACCCTGGCTCTGGCTGCTGCGCAACGAGAACACGGGGATAGCCACGCCGGCACCCTTCCAACCGAACTCGCCACGGAAGTTGGCATCGATGTGCTCGCTCTCCTGCTCACCGCAGAGGTAGTAGCGGCGGTTGTAGCCGTCCTCCCACCACACGTTGCCATTCTCCTTGACAATGAATTTGTACTCAAACTCCTCGCCCAGCGTCTTGAGGTCGAGCACGATGGACCAGTAGGGGTAGGTGTCGATGCTCAGCGGAAGAGCCTTCTCCACATCCCAGCCACCCAGGGCCTCGGCACTACCCACGATGTAGAGCCTTTGTGAGGGCCTCTGCACGGGGGCGTTGAGCCTGAACGAGAGAGTCTGCTTTGCCCTGCACGCAGCCCTCTTCTCCGAGGGGAAGAAGGTTGCAAAGGGCGAAGTCTCATAAATATTTTTCATACTTCTTCTGTAATGTATATATATGTTTGTTGTTTTGTCTATTTCACAAACTCGATGACGTCGCAACCGTAGGCCTCAACCACCTCGCTGCCACCTGCAACAATGCTCTTGCCGGTGAGTATGCTCTTGCCCACAGCCCCCTCGGGGATAACCTCCTCGTAGTCGGCCCAAGTGAGAGTGCGACCATCGGCAGCAAAGTTGGTAATGGTCAGCACCACCTTCTGGTCGTTGTGACGGGCAAACACATAGAGGTTGTCGGTGCGGTAGAACTGTGTGAGGGCACCACTCTGCACCACAGGCTCTGCGGTGCGGTAGCGCAGCAGGGTGCGGGTGTGCTCAAAGGCAGCCTGCTCGTCGGCGGTGCGGCCTGCGGCGGTAAACTTGTCGTTGGCATCGCCCTTCCAGCCACCTTCAAACTCCTTGCGTGCGCCTCCGTGGCCCTGCGAGAGGTCGCTGGAGCGCATCATAATCTCCGTACCATAGAGCAGTTGGGGCACGCCACGGGTGGTGGCGATGATGGCCATACCTATCTTGTACTTCCTCAAATCGCCCTCCACCGAGTCGGCAAAACGCTCAATGTCGTGGTTATCGAGGAAGGTGAGAAGCATATTGGGGTTGCCATAGAGAAAATCTTGCACCAACGAGGTGTAGACTCCGTGTCCACCCCACATCCAACCATCGGGCTGTTTGGAGAGTCCTTGGGCAATCTTCTCCTGCAGGGGGAAGTCCATAACCGAGGGCAGACCACTTGAGTAGCCGTCACGGTTGTTGGCTGCACCCTCCCAATAGGCACAAATGGCAGGAACGGCATTCCAGCACTCGCCCACGATGTTGAGATTGGGGTACTCGTTGAGTATGGCCCTTGTCCAGCGAGCCATTGCCCACTTTTCGTTGTAGGGGAAGGTGTCCACCCTCAGACCATCCAGGTCGGCCCACTCAATCCACCAGCAGTAGAGTTGGCAGAAGTAGTTGAACACCAGAGGGTTCTCCAGGTTCATATCGGGCATAGAGTGGTCAAACCACCCCTCCTCCATCATCTTTTGGTCCCTCTTGGAGCGATTTACAGGGTCGGCCTGCATCATCCAACCGTGGTTGGTGATGAGGGGCTTGTCGCCATTGTGGACCCAATCGCTCGAGGGGAAGTCACCTGCCCACCAGTGGGCGGTGCCGCAGTGGTTGGTTACCACGTCGAAGATGAACTTGATACCCCTCTTGTGTGCCTCGGCCACCATCTCCTTGTAGAGGTCGTTGGAGCCATAGCGGGGGTCGATGTGGTAGTAGTCGGAGCAGGAGTAGCCGTGGTAGGAGGCAAAGCCCTCGTTGTCGAGCGTGAGGGGTGTGCTCCAAATGGCCGTTACTCCGAGGTCTGCCAGGTAGTCGAGGTGGTCGATGATACCCTGAATGTCGCCTCCGTGGCGGCCAAAGGGCTCCTGTCGGTTGCACGGCTCGGCACACTCGGCCACAGTGTCGTTGCTCTCGTCGCCATTGGCAAACCTATCGGGCATAATCAGATATACAACATCCTTGGAGGAAAAACTCTCCCTCTCGGCCGAGCCCTCCCTACGGTTGTCGATGTGGTAAGAAAAAGTGTGTTTCTTACGTCCCTTGGTGAGGGAGATGTTCCAATCGCCGGCCTTCTTCACATCGAGGTCGAGGAAGAGGTAGTTGGGATTGTCGGTGCGGATAACGCTTTTCAGACGGAGTCCCTCGCCCTCCACGCTAACCTCCGAGCCTGCAATCTGCTCGCCGTGGAGCATCAGTTGCAGAGGGGTTTTCATATCGGTAAACCACGACAGGGGCTCCACACGGTCCACCTTCTGTGCGCTCAACGAGAGCGCACAGAGGGCAGCCACAAATGTCAATACTATTTTTTTCATTGCGTTTGGGTCTGACAGATTAAAAGTTGAATCTACTCCTTAACCAACACAACGTATTCGTGCGCTTTGAGCGAGTTGTGATACAGGCCGTCGCTCACGGTCACCTTCTCACCGGTTATGAGGTTGGTGTAGGTACCGTTGGGGGCTGCGAGGTCGAACGAAACCTCTTGGTCTGGCGAGGTCGAACCACCTATTGCAGTCTGTGCGTCGCCCAGAGTTACAAAGATATCGCTACCTGCATTTTTGAGTTCCTTGGTACCATCGGCCGAACGGAACACAAATGCGAGTTTGTTGATGTGCTCGTGGGCTGGTACGCCGTAGAATGCTTTGGGGCCGCCCTTGATGACGAGTTTCCACTTATTGCCTTCCACCTTGGTCAGTTTGCAATCGGCTGTGTTCACTTTCCAATCAGCCTTCACATACTTCCAATCTGCATTGCCACTACTATTGTTGGTGATTACACCTGTGTGGGCATAAATCTCTGTTGCGCCAGCCAAGGGGCTGTTCGAAGCGTCAACCATTACCACAACATCCTCTGTGGTGCTGTTGAGAACCACCTCCGGGGTGGTGGTGACAAACGATGCGCTGCTGCCTACCGACGGTGTCGTAGTTGTGTTACTACTACTGCTGCTGCCGGCAAGGAAGTTGGCAACAACAATCACTGCCGTATTACCCTGCGAATAAACGAGGTGTTTGCCGCCCATACTGCTGTCGCTAACGTTGTAGGTAGCGCAGTTTTGCGAAGCACCATTGCCGTAGAGTTCGGGGTGGTCGGTACGGAAAGAGATGATTTTGCAGCAAGCGTCATAGAGAGCCTTGATGTTGGGGTCGCTCAGTTTCTCCCACTGCATAAGTTTCTTCTCTGTACGAGCGTCGCCTTCGGCGAGTTCGCGTGCGTCACCCAACTCGCCGCCCTGCCACATCATTTTGGGATAGGGAGTGAGGAAGTGGAGTGCCATAGCACCCTGAATACGTTTGGAGAGGTTGGCCCAATCCTTTACGCCTGTGTTGCCATACTGCAATGCCTTCCAAGCCACACGAGGTTCGTCGTGGCTCTCCATATAGCTCACTCGGTTCTTTGCATAAGCCGAGGAGAAGTTGCTCGACGGGTCGGTCCAACCCATAATGGATTGTTGGTAGCCACCGATGGAGTTGCGCCAAGGCAGCGCACCATAGTTGGCCATTTCGTTCTCCTCTTGGTCGCTCACGAAGTATTCGAGAATCATATAGCTACCCTCGCTGGCCTGCTGCATAGCGTCGTAGTAGTATTTGAGGTGGCCGATACGGTTGCTGTCGTAGTTGCGGCAAGCGGTGTCGTTGTTACCCGAGTTGGTCTGGGTGATACCCTTTGCCAGGTCGAAGCGGTAACCGTCAATCTTGTACTCGGTGAGCCAGAATTTGAGCATATCGGCAAAGTACTCACGAGTTTTGGGATTGTTGTGGTTGATGTCGTTGTAGACATTGAAGGGGTGTTTGGCAGTTACGTTGAAGAATGGGTTCTGAGCATTGGGGTAGGAACCGTCGTTGCTCCACATCTTCATCCAAGGGAATTGGCCGGTGGCGTGGTTCAACACAATGTCGAGAATCACAGCAATACCCCTCTTGTGGCACTCGTCCACAAACTGCTTGTAGTCGTCCTTGGTACCATAGGCCTTGTCTGGAGCGAAGTAGAAGCAGGGGTTGTAGCCCCACGAGTTGTTGCCGTCAAACTCCTGAATGGGCATAAGCTCAATGGCGTTGATACCCAGGTCGGCCAGATAGTCGAGTTTGGCAATGGCGGCCTGCACGCTACCCTCGGGAGTGAAGTCGCGGAACAGAAGCTCATACACTGCAAGCGAGTTTTTGTCGGGGCGCACAAAGTCGGTCACTGTCCAATTGTACTCCTTGGTGGAGGTGGTGAACACCGAAACAATGTCGGTGGTCTCTGTGGGGAAGGGTTTCAGGTCGGGGTATATAACATTGTATTGGTTAATCCACTTGTCGTTCCAGGGGTCGAGAATCTTCTCGCAGTAGGGGTCACCCACCTTGATTTTGCCATCCACAAGGAATTGGTATGCATACTCCGTTTCGGGTTGCAAACCACTGATGGTGGTCCAGAAGTAGTCGCCATCCTTGTACATCACATAGTTGTTCGAGGGGGCAAACTTGTTGAAGTCGCCCAACAGAATAATCTGCTCTTTGCCGGGGGCGTAGAGTACCACGGTTGCCTCGGTGCCACCAACGGTTACACCGTCCTTTGCACCTGTGGGGCGAGCCTTGCTCTCGGTGTTTTTCAGCGAAGCGGCCGTAACAGAAGCCACGGCGGTTGAGCCATCGGCAGCGGTAGCAGTGGCCTCAAAGACCATATCGCCACCTGCGGTAATGGTGTGGGTGTAGTTTACCTCGTTGCTGTCCGAGCGACCTACCTCCGAGCCATTGAGGGTCAGCACAAGCGAAGTGGCATTTTGCGACACTGCCACCACGGGTACTGTTGCACCAATGGGGTAGATGGTACCGTGTGCGGGCGAAAGTACCCTCACGGCCAACTCATCAGCAGCCACAAGGTCGAGGTAGATATCCTGACCGTTGTTCTTCACCTCTTTGGTGCCGGTGGCATTGCGGAACACAAATGCCAATCGCTCAATCTCCTCACCCTCGGGCACGCCATAGAATGCTCTGGGGCCACCGGCGATGGTCATAGCATAGATGGTGCCATCAACGTGGGTGAGCTTGCAATCGGGCTCGTTCTGAGTCCAACTGTGTTTAACATATTTCCAATCGCTACCGGAGGTGCTGGCCGAGGTGATTACACCTGTGTGTGCCCAAAGCTCCTCTCCCTCTTTAACTGTGCTACCGGCAACGTTCACCACAATAATAGAATTGTCGGTAGCGTCGGGGGCCACAAACGAAGGAATGGTAGAAATCAAAGGCCAACTCTTGCCCAGGTCGATTTGCGACACATCGGGAATTACCACATCGGGGCCGGGGTTGGGGCCAGGAGTGGGCTCGGGCTGGCAAGCCATCATTAGAACTGCCGCAAACATAGCGGCCATACTCCACAACTTTGTCATCTTGAAAGTAGTACGTTTCATGGTCTTATGTTTTTCGTGATTTTTCTCTATTTCGTAGCTTTCTTTGTGGTGATGCCGAACACGGCCAGCGCGCCCAGCAGCAGCGAAATGCCCGCAATCACAAGCATCACACCCTGACCACTCTGTACTGCAGTGCCGTTTGCAAGGGTTACCATCTCGCCACCAAAGGTCTTGAAGAGGAAGCCACCCACGAGTGCTGCCACAATCTGGGGCAGGCAGATGGTGCAGTTGAAGAGGCCCAGGTAGGTACCCATAGCCTTACCCGAAAGCGAGTTGGTGAGCATCGCAAAGGGCATAGCCAACATTGCGGCCCAAGCGCAACCAATCAGCAGGAACGACACAAAGAGCAGGTATTGATTGTGGATGAAGAAGGTCGAAATGAAACCTGCGGCACCCAACACAAGGCTCAACGAGTAGCCCACCTTCTCACTACGGAACAAGGGAAGTACAAGGGCCCACAGGATGGAGCCGATGGCCTGCACGGCAAACAGCACACCCGTCCAGTCGCCTGCGCTCTGGAACTCGGCCGACTTGGCATCCACGGTACCCCACACGTTCTCGGCAATGGCACCGGTGGTGTTGTTCCACATATAGAGGAATGCAAACCAGCAGAAGAACTGCACAAGGCCAATCTGCCAGAAAGCTTTGGGAGCGTGTACCAAAAGTTTGAAAATGTTGCTCTTCTCTTTTTTGTCCTCCTCGGCCTCGGGCTGGAGGTTGTGGAATTTGGCATACTCCTCGGGGTTCATCTCCTTCACGGTAGCACCGGTGTAGAGCACGCAGAGAATGAGGATGATGGCGCCGATGTAGAACGACCACGTTACCGAAGGGGGAATCATACCCTCGGGTGCGGTATTCTTGATACCAATCCAAGTGAACAGATAGGGGAACACGTAGCCCACCAGCGAGCCGGCATTGCAGAGCAGGCTCTGGATGGAATATGCCTTTGTTTTCTGCTCCTCATTGACCATATCGCCCACCATCATCTTGAATGGCTGCATAGCCATATTGATGGATGTGTCGAGCAACATCAGCATAATGGCACCAAAGCCGAGTGCGGCCTTCACGGTGAGGTTGAAACTACCCGAGTTGGGCAGCAGTGCCATAACGATAACGGCCACGATGGAGCCCACATAGAGGTAGGGTTTGCGGCGGCCGAGGCGGCACCAGGTCCTATCGCTGAGCGAACCAACGATGGGCTGCACAATCATACCCATAAGCGGGGGCAGCACCCAGAAGAAGCTCAACGTGTGGGGGTCGGCACCCAGGGTTGCAAAAATACGGCTAATGTTGGCGCTTTGCAGAGCATAGGCAATCTGCACACCAAAGAACCCGAAACTCAGGTTCCACATCTGTCTGAACGAAAGATTTGGTTTAGTATGTCCCATTGATTTTGTAAGTTTTTAATATTTTGTTAGTTTTCGTTTCGGTCCTAAAAAGTCCTGCAATATAGCAATTATATATAAATATAAGGTGTGGGTGCACGGTTTTGGTAGACGAGCGGGCGATTTAGACTGACGGAGCAAAACAAAATTGGGGCTGAAAATTGCATTTTTCAACAAAAAGCCATACCTTTACAAACCCTAAAACCCTAATTACACAGGAAGGCCTACTTATGAAAAAGAGCATTGTCATCAGGATGTTGTTGGTGGCTATTTTCACCATTGCATCACTCTCTGCATATGGAAGCATATACTACAGGTACGATGTTGAGTATACTACCGATGTGTATGAGCAACCGTCCAAGAAGTCCAAGGTTATTGGTCGGATAAAAAAAGGCAACAACAGAATTCAGACCGACTACGAAATCGTTTCCGAATATGCTCCTACCGGACACGAATGGATGAAAATTCCTTTCAATGGAGGTTTTGGGTATGTGGATGGAAATGCCTTGTATTTTGACAGCGTCATCAAGACGGGCGAAGATGCCGACAACTACTTTGTAACGTGGAAGGCAGTGAGTAAAAAGTTGGGCTATTACGACAACTACGACAATTTCACCGAAGAGCAACACGAGGAGATTGGCAAAACAGCGGCGGCCCTACAAGCGATTGCCGTACTCCTGATGCTGATAGCTTTTGCCCTTGTTTATTACCTCAAGAAGGGTAAAGCCGGTTGGGTTTCGGCCCTATCTCTGCTGACAATTGCCTCGTTGATTCTGGCCGTCCAACAAGTCTACCTCTTCCACACCGATTTTGCGAGTGTCTGGCGCTACGTTTTTGACTGGAGAGGGTGGGATACAATTCTCCCCATTATCGTGGCACTCAGTGCCTATGCATTGATTTATTTCACGCTCGGCAACATAAACAAATCCAAAGGAGATAAAATCAAATGGAAGACCGGTATGCTCATTTCGATGGCAGGGGCGGCGTTGCTCGACTTGGATAGAAGGCTGTGTTGGTATGCCGACACCGAGATTCTGATTGGCACCGCTGTTGCACAATTTTTATTCTGCATATACATTGCAGTAAAATGTAAACCATTCGCAACGTCAATTCCAACAGTAGTTGCGTGGTTAATCATATCTTTTGTATTGTTGCACTTGGGCTTCATAATTTGTGGCCTTATCGGCATACTTTCCGGCATCATTGCGTGTTTTGCACTTCTATCACTCCTTGTCATCATCTACAATGGGTTACCGGGATCGGCCGGATTGTTGGTGGATGCAGCAGGAACCGTCATTGGTCTTTTGAAGCAACGCCTGACGGGTGGATATGTAGACGAAAAAGGAAACAAATATCGTGATGCCGGACGCGGCAAAGTTGTAAAAGAGAAATAGAACACAGAAAATTAGCCGGAACCTAAAACCTCACTTAACCACTATGGATGCTAAACTAAAAAAGTGCTCGTGGATTATCCACCCTATGGCACTCGCCCACGCAGTCTCGTCGTTCCTGCTCGGACGACTTGGACTCTCGGATGAGATTTTACTCTCGCTGCTCACCATATCAACCATCGTGTTGGTATGCTATGTCTATGGGCTCCCGCTGGAGGTGTCGGCCGCATTGGCCGCATTGTGCTGCTTTGCAGCCTTCTACCTCGGCACCCTCGGAGGTCGTTGGCTCAACGCCTCCGGCCTGCCGTTCCTCAACACCTACTCCAGCGAAATAACCACATTTCTCGTTACGGAGGTGATGGGCTGGGCCACGGTTGTCATCGCCAAAAAGCGATAGGCAACCCACTACCCCACCACACAACCAACAACCACAACACCACAAAAAACCACACCAACAATGCCCAAAGACCTACGCCGACTCATTGCCGTGATAGTCTCCATTCTGCTGCTGCGAATTGGACTCGTGAGCATCTATCGCTACTTTGAGGAGAGTGGTGGTTTTGAGCTCTTTTTCACCTTCCGCAGCATCTTTCTCGACCCTCTGAACTTGCCCGTAACCCTCTCGCTCACACTGCTTTTGGGCTATGCGGTCAATAACATCAAGTGGTGCAACATCAACCTCGCGACACAACTCCTCGCAAGGGCGGTCATTGTGTTGTTGAGCTCGGTGGTGGCAACCTCCATCGCCTCGGTCAAAATCGGGTGTGAAGGTTTTGGTGTCGAGTGGTACTCGTTGCTCTTTACGGCCGCCCTCGGCAACATCATCATCCTGCTCGTTTTCTATGTGTGGCTGTGGTTCCGCTCCTCGCGCACCTATGTGTCCAAGGTGATTGCCAAAAACAAGCGCACGCAGTACCAATACGCCCAGCTCAAACGACAACTCGACCCCCACTTCCTCTTCAACAGCCTCTCCATCCTCGACTACCTCGTGCAGGAGAAGCAGACCGAGAGGGCCAGCGACTACATCAAGAAGCTCGCCAACATCTACCGCTACCTGCTCAAGCAGGAGGACTATGTTACGGTGGAGCTCAACAAAGAACTCGACTTCGTACACCTCTACACCGATGTTATGAGGGAGCGATTTTTGGATAGTTTTGAGGTGCGGTTGGATATCGAAGAGGCCGATTTGGGCAAGAAAATCATCCCCTGTGCGCTTCAGATTTTGGTGGAAAACGCCTTCAAACACAACGCCGTGGGCCCCACCAACAAACTCGTCATTGAGATTTACAGCGAGGAGGGCCGAGTGGTGGTGCGCAACAACATCAACCCCAAACACACCCCCTCCGACTCCAATGGCGTGGGACTGAAAAACCTGCGCGAACAATACAACGTGTTGGCCGACAAGAGTGTTGAGATTGCCAACGACAACGAACATTTCACCGTAAAAATTCCACTACTATGAGAGTATTGATTATAGAGGACGAAATTCCCTCCCAGCTCAATCTGAAACGAGCCCTGACACAGACAGCCCCCGACTTGGAGGTCATTGGTTGCATCGGGTCGGTTGCCGAAGCGGTGGCGTGGTTTGAGTCCAACCCGCAGGGTGCGGACCTTATCTTTATGGACGTGCAGCTCTCCGACGGACTCTGTTTCGACATCTTCAAGCAGGCGAAGGTGCAGGGAAAGGTTGTAATCACCACGGCCTACGACAACTACGCCCTGGATGCGTTCCGAGTACACTCGGTGGACTACCTGCTCAAGCCCCTTGACGTGGAGGCTCTGCGCCAGGCCATTGAGCGCTGTCGTGCGCTCCACGCTCCGGCCACCCCGATAGACTACGCCAAGCTCGCCGAACTCTTTGTCGCCCCCACCCCAAAGGTGCAGTACAAGGAGCGTTTTATGGTCAAACTTGGCGACAAAATCATCCTCATCAGGGTGGAAGATATTGCCTTCTTCTACTCGGAGAACAAGACCTCCCACATCGTTACCAACGAGGGCCGCGAGTATGTCATCGACGACTCTCTGGATATGGTCGAGAACAGGGTGAACCCCGAGGTATTCTTCCGCATTGGTCGTTCGTTCATCGTGTCGCTGGGCTCCATTCAACTCGTAACCAAGCACTTCGGCTCGCGCCTGAAGGTGCAACTCAAGGGCCAAAAGAGGGACGACTTGTTTGTGTCGCGCTCACGCACCAACGAATTCCTTGAGTGGCTCGGCGGCGAATAGCAACACTGTATCTTCAGTTACACAATACGGTCCTTCGGATGCAAACTCGTCTGCCCCAAAGGGCCGTTTGTCGTATCAAAACGCCACCTCATCCCACACCCGCGCCTCCATTTGGGAAAAAATCCCTACCTTGCGTGGTACACGCAAAAAGTAGCGAATAACCAAATACCAAATCAATATGAAAAAACCTTTCGCACTTGCCCTCGTGGCAGGCATCCTTACAATTATGTCTTGTAACACTCAAAACAACCCGACCGTCGGCGACTTTGCCTCCTACCCCACCTACACCAAAGGGGACCTCGGCCTGACCTACACCCTCAAGGCCTCAACAATCAAACTCTGGGCACCCTCGGCCGACAGCGTTAGGCTCAACATCTACGACCAGGGAGCCGACAGCCCCGCCATTGAGAGCGTTCAGATGGAGCGTGGCCCGAAGGGCACTTGGAAGGCAACCCTCAAGGGCGACCGCAAGGGTCAGTTCTACACCTTCAACGTCTTCACCGAGGGGCGTATGTTGGCCGAGACTCCGGGCGTGTGGAACAAGGCGGTGGGCGTGAACGGCCTGCGTGCCGCCATCATCGACCTTGCCGACACCAACCCCGAGGGTTGGGAGAACGACCAGCGCAGGGAGGTGGAGAACTACACCGACATTGTGATTTATGAGATGCACCACAGGGATTTTTCGATTAGCGAGAATAGTGGCATTACCAACAAGGGAAAATTCCTTGCTCTGACCGAGCAGGGCACCCGCACTACCGAGGGGCTTGCGAGTGGTATTGACCACCTCAAGGAGTTGGGCATCACCCACGTACACATTCTGCCCTCCTACGACTACGGCTCGATTGACGAGGCCCACTTGGAGCAGGGCAACTACAACTGGGGCTACGACCCGAAGAACTACAACGTGCCCGAGGGAGGCTACTCGACCGACCCCTTCACCCCCGAGGTGCGCATTAGGGAGATGAAGCAGATGGTGCAGGCGCTGCACAAGGCGGGCATTGGCGTGATTATGGACGTGGTGTACAATCACACCTTTGTGAACGATGGGTCGAACTTTTCGCTGACGGTGCCGGGCTACTACTACCGCCAGACCGAGGAGGGCGACTATTCCAACGCTTCGGGCTGCGGCAACGAGACTGCCTCGGAGCGTCCGATGGTGCGCCACTACATTGTGGAGTCGGTGAAGTATTGGGCTCGCGAGTTCCACATCGACGGCTTCAGGTTTGACCTTATGGCCATCCACGACATTGAGACTATGAACGCCGTGCGTGCCGAGCTGGACAAGATTAGCACCGACATCTTTGTCTACGGCGAGGGCTGGATGGCGGGTGGCAGTCCCCTTGCGGGCGAGCTGCAAGCCTCGAAACATAACGGTAAGCTGTTCCCCCGCGTTGCTGTGTTCAGCGATGACATCAGGGATGGCCTGAGGGGCGAGTGGATGAACGCCGGCGAGGGCGGCTTTGCCACGGGTAAGGTTGGCGAGAGGCAGAAGGAGAGCATCAAGTTTGGCGTGGTTGGTGCCACGGAACACCCCGAGGTGGACTACTCGAAGGTGAACTACTCCTCGGCTGCCTATGCCAATGACCCTGTGGAGGTTATCAACTACGTGTCGTGCCACGATGACGAGTGCCTGAGGGATAAGATTGCGACTGTGGCGAAGGACGCCGGTGCCGAACAGCAGAAACGTATGGACCTGCTCGCCCAGACGGTGGTGCTGACCTCGCAGGGCGTGCCGTTCATCTTCTGCGGCGAGGAGCTCTACCGCACGAAACAGGGCATCCGCAACACCTATAATCAGCCCGATGAGATAAACCGCATCGACTGGAGCCATAAGAGCACCCACAACGATGTGTTCACCTACTATAGGGAGCTTATTCGTATGCGCCGCAGCCACCCTGCATTCCGTATGGCGACCACGGAGCAGGTTGCTGAGAACCTGCACTTTGTGGAGTCGCCCGAGGGCACTGTGGTCTACACTTTGAATGGTGCTGCCGTGGGCGACGAGTGGAGCGAGATTATCGTGGTGCTCAACGGCAATAGGGGTGGCGTTAATGTTGCGCTGCCTGCGGGCGAGTGGAACATCGTGTGTGAGGACGCGAAGATGAACCTTGACGCGCCGCGTGCCTTTGCGGGTGGCAAGTTTTGGGTACACGGCACCTCGGCACTGATAGCCTACCGATAGGACCAACCATAGGGCCCTCCGCTTGCGGGGGGCTTTTTTGTTTGTTGGGCTACCGAAGCGTAGGGAAATATTTACTCTTTACTATTTACTCTTTCTGCCCTTTCCAAAACAGACGCCCCCGCCACTCCGTGGCACCCCCTCTAACTTAGAGGGGGACCTAC
>JAFVSY010000005.1 GCA_017503465.1 Tidjanibacter sp.
AATTTTGAATTTTGAATTTTGAATTCTCAATTCCTTATTTGATGCCCAATTTCTTTTTGATGGGTTTGGGGAGGGCGTCTTTGTGAACGATGATGTTCATTGTTTTGTAGCGCACAAAGGCCTTCGAGGCATACCAAATGCCATCATACTTGCCACTCTTGCCCCACGAGTTCTTGACCATATAGTACTCGGTGCCCTCTTGGTCCACAGCCTTACCATAAATCAGCATACCGTGGTCATCGGTAGTCTCCCAGTTGTCGTAGGCTTGCTGACGCTCCTCTTGGGTGCACCACTTCTGGGGCTGGGGTTTGGTGGTGAGTTTGCGCTCGGCGGGCGAGAGTTTCAGCCAGCGGGCCATATCCGAGCCGCTGAGTTCCTGCACCTTCTCCACGTCGGGCATAACGGCAATACCATCGCGGGTGAAGCCGCTCTCGCTCACGTCGCTACCCCAAGCAATGGTGTAGCCTTTGTCGATGGCGTTGTCAAAAACCTCCATAAGCTCGTCAATGGGGAGGTTGTAGGACTTGGCCCAGCGCCAGTTGTCGGGAATCTCCAACACAAACGACTCGTAGAAGGGGTAGTGGGTGTAGGAGGTGAGCGAAACGTAGTCGGCGGCGTTCAGGCCGGTGGACTCATAGAACGATGCGGGGGTGTACTCCTTGCCCTCATAGGTGAAGGTCTCGGGGCACTCGCCGAGGTAGATGTCGTGCACGGCCTTGATAGCCTTCTTCCAGAGGGGTTGGCCATTGGCATCGAGTTGCAGGCTGCGGTGTTTGCCCTTGGCGATGGCGGCAACAACTGCATCGCTCACTGCGGAGAGTTCGTTGTGGTTGCTGAGGGTGTCGCCATACATCACACCGGGGCGCATCTCTGCCTCGGGAACGAGGCCGTAGTGCTCCATACCGTAGATTACGTCATAGAACGAGCCGCCCTGCGCAAACGACACATCGCCGTGGGTGCGTACTGCACGGTCGGCCCTGTCGAGGTAGGTCTTGTGCACGAGGTACATCTCCGAGAAGTCATACTCGCCTTTGCCCATACGCAACAGCTCCGACTCGATGAACGAGAGAGCCGAGTAGCACCAGCAGGTGCCTGCGCGGTTTTGGTTCTTGATGCTGGTGATGGGGTTCTCCTTCACCACGGTAAACTGGAAGCCCTCCTCCTGCTTGGGGGCTTGCTCCTGTGCGGCGGCACCATACACGGCTGCGGCGGCACACAATGCGATGATAAGTTTTTTCATTTTCTGATTTGGTGTTTTTCTGTGTTATTTGTAAATGTTTCTTTTTCTGCCTCTTACAACTTCTTGCACTCAAAGCCGATGTTCATACCATCGTAGCCCTTAACCACTGCGCCAATGGCAGCGATGGTGGTGTTGGACGACTTGCTGCTGACGCTCTTGAGCAACTCCAACAGGCCGTCGGCCTTGAAGAGGATGTTGATGTTCTGCTCGCTTACGACCATACGTGTGGTGAAACTCTTGCCGCCCTCTTTGAGCGAGAGGCTCACGGTCTCGGCCTTCTTGTCGTAGGCCCACTTGCCCTTGACCTCCTTGCTACCCAACTTGGTGGAGAAGGTGCCATCCTCGCCAAAGGTGAAGGAGAATGCGCCCTCTTTGATGCCAATCTTGGCCAGCAGGGGCTCAATCTTTGACTCCACGGTTTCGGCTGCCACGGTGCCACCTGCGGCGGTGAGTGCGTTCTCCGACTCAAACTCCACTGCGGCCTTCACGTAGGCCCACGTGCCGGGAATATCAACCTCTTTCACGGCGATGCCGAGCAACTGCTGTACGCTCTCGGGCATCACCTCGTCAATCTTGTCGCCTGCCACCTGCTTGGCGATGTTTTTCAGGCTGCCGAGGTTGAATTGTGCGCTGGCGGCGGTGGTCATTGCAACCAGCCCCACCAGGGTGATAATCAGTTTCTTCATAAGGATATTTTGGTC